>CAIMHL010000347.1 GCA_903840825.1 uncultured beta proteobacterium | reverse complement strand
TTCAAGTCCGCAGCGCTCAACCTGGTGGTCACACCCCAGGTGACGCCTGATGGGACGATCATCATGGACCTGGATGTCAGCAAAGACAGCCGCGGCCAAGACACCTTGAGCAGCGGCCCGGTCATTCTTACCAAAAATATTGCAACGCAAGTTTTGGTGGACAACGGTGGGACAGTGCTGATCGGGGGCATTTTTGAGCTTGAGGAGTCAAGCGATGAGTCCAAAGTGCCCTGGTTTGGTGATCTGCCTGCGGTGGGGAATTTGTTCAAAAATAAAACCAGAACGCAGAGAAAAAAGGAATTGCTGGTGTTCGTGACCCCACGGCTTATTGACACTAAAACTGGGCGCTAGCGTGTCGGCGTGGGGTGACGGCACGCAATGGCTCAACTGCCCATGAATGGCTAAGCCATTCGCCAAGGTTTGCGTGCTTGCTACACTCTGAATAGAAGTTTTTCGCCCCACTCAATAAACCAAGTATTCCCGTGTCAAGTTCGATTGTCAGCCTCATTGGCCTACCCGGCTCAGGGAAATCTACCGTAGGGCGTCAATTGGCGCGTCGGCTGCAGTTGCCTTTTTATGATTCTGACCACGTCATCGAGCGTCAGTTGGGGTGTTCCATTCGCGAGTACTTTGAGCGCGAAGGCGAAGCGCAGTTTCGCGATGTTGAAGAGTCGGTCATTGACCAGCTGACCCTGAACCCGAAATGTGTCGTCTCAACCGGCGGCGGTATCGTGTTGCGGCCCGCCAACCGGCAGAGGTTGCATGAGCGCAGCCATGTGATTTACTTAAATTCATCACCTGACGAGCTGTTTCGCCGCTTGCGCCATGACATGAACCGCCCTTTGCTGCAAGTGGCTGACCCCTTGGCCAGGTTGCGAGAATTGCATGCCATTCGTGATCCGCTTTACCGGGAAACTGCCCATTTCATTATCGAGACTGGGCGCCCTTCGGTGGCGACGCTGGTCAATATGATCGTCATGCAGTTGGAGTTGTCAGGCATCATTCAGGGCTGAGAAGCGGGCAAAGTGCCTCTAAACTCAAGGGTATGAATGCAACAGCTACCCAAACCGTCTCCATTGACCTGCAAACCCGCAGTTACGACATTGCCATAGGCCGTGGTCTTTTTGACAACCCCGCCACTTACGCCGACCTGCCCAAGGCCAGTACGGCGGTGATTGTGACCAACACCACGGTGGGTCCGCTCTATGCAGCGCGTCTGCAACAAGCTTTGCAAGGCAAATACCCCAAAATTCATACGGTGGTGTTGCCCGATGGAGAAGCCCACAAGACCTGGCAAACCCTGAATCTGATTTTTGACGCCTTGCTGGCCCATACCTGCGACCGTAAAACCGTGCTCTTTGCCCTGGGCGGCGGCGTGGTGGGCGATATGACCGGCTTTGCCGCGGCCAGCTATATGCGCGGTGTGCCCTTTGTGCAAGTGCCGACCACCTTGTTGGCTCAGGTGGATTCTTCGGTGGGCGGCAAAACGGCCATCAACCACCCGCTGGGTAAAAACATGATTGGCGCGTTTTACCAACCGCTCAAAGTGGTGTGCGATTTGGACACCCTCAAGACCTTGCCTGTGCGAGAACTGAGTGCCGGCTTGGCCGAGGTGATCAAGTACGGGCCAATTGCGGACCTTGATTTTTTGAACTGGATCGAGACCCACATCGACGCCCTGATGGCCCGCGACCCGGTGGCGCTGGCCCATGCGGTCAAACGCAGCTGCGAAATCAAGGCCTGGGTGGTGGGCCAGGACGAACG
>CAIMHL010000346.1 GCA_903840825.1 uncultured beta proteobacterium | reverse complement strand
GTTTTCCAGAACTGGTCGCGGGCCACTCGGCCTTGGTGGCGCAGTCGCACCGGGTGGCCAACCCGGGTTGCTACGCCACGGGCGCCATTGCGTTGATTCGTCCTTTGGTGGATGCGGGTCTGCTGCCCGCTGATTTTCCTGTCACGCTGCCTTCTATCAGCGGCTACTCAGGGGGCGGACGCCCCATGATCGAGGCCTATGAAAAAGGCGAAGCGCCTGCGTTTGAGCTTTACGGTTTGGGGCTGAAGCACAAGCACATCCCGGAGATCATGGCTTATACCGGCCTCACGCGCCGCCCGGTGTTCATCCCCTCGGTGGGCAATTTCAAGCAAGGCATGTTGGTGCAACTGCCCCTTCATCTCGACCTGTTGCCGGGCAAACCCAGTGCGCAAGACTTGCAAGCCGCTTTGGCCAAGCATTACGCAGGCGCTGAGTTTGTGCGCGTATTGCCTGCCACGCCCGACAACAAACTTGATGCCGTGGCCCTGGCAGACACCAATCAAATGGAATTGCGCGTGTTTGCCAATGACGCCGCCGCTGATGGTTTTAGTCACGCCGTGCTGGTCGCCCGTTTGGACAACCTGGGCAAAGGCGCCAGCGGCGCTGCGGTGCAAAACCTGAAATTGATGCTGGGCTTGTAATCCCTCAGCGGCTTAATCGTCGCTTGCGACGGCCATCGCCTTGCGGATGGCCTCGCCGCTAAAGCCCCGGGAGGCCAAAAAGCGCATTTGTTTGGCGGACTCTTTGGCATCCAAGGCGGGTTCGCCAAACTTGCGCTGCCAAACCTCACGGGCGCGGGCCACTTCGGTGTCTTTCAAGCCAGCCAGCGCCTCGCCCACGGCTTCGTGGTCCAGGCCCTTGCTTTGCAATTCTTGCTTGATGCGCGACACGCCCAGCTTGGCGGCGCGTCGGTGCACCACCGACTCAATCACCCGCTGATCACTGATGAACCCTTTGAGGTTCAATTCATCAAGCGCTTTGGCCAGCTCGCCAGGCACTTCTTCAAACGGGCTTAGTTTGCGCTCCAGCTCAACGCGCGAGTGTTCTCGCGTGCTGAGCAGCCGCAGGGCGCGGCCTTTGAGGGAGATGGGGACGGTGGCCATGTTTGAGTTTAAGCGCTCGGCAGCTATTTGCTTAGTTAAATTAATAGCTGCTTAAGCACGTCTTTATTAGCTTAGACTGCTTTTTTGCTTGCAGCTTTGGCTTTTGCTTCAGGCTCGGGAGCACCTGTTCCAGCCAGCAGCGGAATCCCCAGTGAGGCACGTACCTTGTTCTCAATCTCTTGCGACAGGGCGGGGTTTTCACGCAAAAACTCGCGGGCGTTGTCACGGCCCTGGCCAATTTTTTCTCCGTTGTAGGCGTACCAAGCACCTGATTTGTCGAGAATGTTGGCTGTCACACCCATGTCGATGATCTCGCCGTGGCGGCTGATGCCTTCGCCAAACAAGATGTCGAACTCGGCCATTTTGAAGGGCGAGGCCACTTTGTTTTTGACCACTTTGACGCGGGTCTCGTTGCCAATTGCCTCGTCACCTTTTTTGATCGTGCCCGTGCGGCGAATGTCCAAACGCACAGAGGCGTAAAACTTCAGCGCATTGCCGCCGGTGGTGGTCTCAGGGCTGCCAAACATCACGCCGATTTTCATGCGGATCTGGTTAATGAAGATCACCATGCAGTTGGTTTTCTTGATGTGGGCGGTGAGTTTGCGCAGCGCCTGGCTCATCAAGCGGGCTTGCAGGCCGGGCAAAGAGTCGCCCATTTCGCCTTCCAACTCGGCTTTGGGGGTTAAAGCCGCCACCGAGTCCACCACGATCAGATCAACCGCGCCTGAGCGCACCAGGCTGTCCACAATTTCCAGCGCTTGCTCGCCTGTGTCAGGCTGGCTGATGAGCAGGTCTTGCAAATTGACGCCCAGTTTTTGCGCGTATTGAATGTCAAGGGCGTGTTCGGCGTCAACAAACGCGCACTGACCGCCAATTTTTTGCATCTCGGCAATGACTTGCAGTGTGAGCGTGGTTTTGCCAGAAGACTCAGGGCCATAGATTTCGACCACACGGCCACGGGGCAAGCCGCCAACGCCCAGTGCAATGTCCAAGCCCAAAGAGCCGGTGGAAACGACCTGGATGTCTTCAATCACTTCGCCTTCGCCCAGACGCATGATGGTGCCTTTGCCAAATTGTTTCTCGATTTGGGCCAGCGCCACTTGCAGGGCTTTGGCTTTTTCGGCGTTGACGGGGGTGGTGGCTCTAACAGGTGCGTCCATGAAAATCTCCTTGAGGGGTTAACAATTGAAATTTGGCGCACCCTCTGTTGTTAATAACAGGCTGGATGCTTGAACAGTAGTTTAGGATGCTTATTAAACCCTGTAAACACTTTTATTAGTCAATTTGGTTTACTATTAAAACCATGCTCCACACACTTTTAACGCCCGGTTGGCAGCAGGCCCACATGGGGCACTGGATGATTCAGGCCTCGGTGCGCTTTGATGCCCGGGTGCTCTCGCTGATGGCGGCCAATGCCGAGATGCCGCTGGCGCTGTCCAACCTGGCCGCGCGCGGCAGTCTAAGCGCCTCTCACATTCAAATTACCCGACATCTACCGCTGCAGGGCGCGCGCCTCACAGACCTGGCGAAGCGCGCAGGCATCAGCAAGCAAGCCATGGGCAAGTTGGTGGTGCAATGCGAGGCTTGGGGGCTGGTCGCGCGGGGCGATGATCCGCGGGATGCACGCGCAAGCCGGGTGGCGTTTACTCCGATCGGCTTGGCTTGGCTGCAGGCGCATCAACAGGCGGTGATGCAGGCCGAGGACGAACTCCGGGCCGCTGTGGGCAGTGAGGTCGCCACCGTCATGGCGCTTGGGTTGGAGGCGTATGCGGCCTGAAATGCAAGGCCCAGCGAGCGCTTGAATTTGCAGAGTCGTTACAACCTAGAATCAGAAAAAAACATGCGTGCTTCAAAGCTGCATTCATCAACACAGGAGACAGACATGCGCATTCTCATTGCAGAAGATGACCAGGTTTTGGCCGATGGTTTGTTGCGCACACTGCGCAGCTCAGGCGCAGCGGTGGACCATGTGGCCAGCGGCTCCGAGGCCGATGCGGCCCTCATGACCAACACCGAGTTCGATTTGTTGATTCTCGACCTGGGCCTGCCCAAAATGCACGGATTGGAGGTGCTCAAAAAATTGCGTGCCCGGGGTTCCTCCTTGCCCGTCTTGATCTTGACGGCCGCAGACAGCGTGGAAGAGCGCGTCAAGGGGCTGGATTACGGCGCTGACGACTACATGGCCAAACCCTTCAGCCTGCAAGAGCTAGAAGCCCGCGTGCGCGCCCTTAGCCGCCGGGGCATGGGCGCGGCCAGCAACAACATCAAGCACGGGCCGCTCCTGTACGACCAGTCCGGGCGAGTCGCCACCATTGACGGCGTGATGGTCGAACTGTCAGCCCGTGAGTTGGGTTTGCTTGAAGTGCTGCTGCAACGCGCCGGGCGCTTGGTCAGCAAAGACCAGCTGGTGGAGCGCCTGTGCGAATGGGGTGAAGAAGTGAGTAACAACGCGATTGAGGTCTACATCCACCGCTTGCGCAAAAAAATAGAAAAAGGCCCCATCCGCATCGCCACCGTGCGGGGCTTGGGCTATTGCTTGGAAAAAATCTCCAATTAAAGCGATGCCTGCAACGTGGGGCGTTTAAACCCGTGAACATCTTTCACCGCGAGCAGCGGTCACTTTTTGGCGAAATTCTCGACTGGATGCTGACGCCGCTGCTCCTGCTTTGGCCGATCAGCTTGGTACTCACCTGGCTGGTGGCGCAAAGCATTGCGGGCAAGCCATTTGACCGGGCGCTGGAGTACAACGCGCTGGCCTTGGCGCAGCTGGTGGTGGTTAGCCAAGATCGGGTGCAGTTCAACCTGCCGGTGCCCGCGCGCGAGTTGCTTCGGGCCGATGACTCCGACACCATTTATTACCAGGTGATGGGGGCCAAAGGCGAGTATCTTTTTGGCGAGCGCGGGCTCCCTTTACCGCCCGATGATGAAAAAGTGGCCTTTGGCGAAGTCCGTATCCGGGATGGCGAGATGGCCGGTGCTGACGTCAAAATTGCTTACACCTGGGTCCCCTTGGCGATACCCGGTGCCAAACCGGCGCTGGTGCAAGTGGCCGAGACGCTGGAGAAACGCTCGGTGCTGGCCACTGAAATTGTCAAAGGCGTGATGCTGCCGCAGTTTGTCATTTTGCCCATGGCCGTGCTGCTGGTGTGGCTGGCGCTGGT
>CAIMHL010000345.1 GCA_903840825.1 uncultured beta proteobacterium | reverse complement strand
CACAACGTGCTCAACGCCTTGTCGGCCATTGCGGTGGCGGTGGAGTTGAACGTGGACGACAGCGCGGTGCAAAAAGCGCTGGCCGAGTTCAAGGGTGTCGGGCGGCGCTTTCAGCGCTATGGCGAGGTGGCTGCCCTTGGCGGTGGTGAATTTACCTTGGTTGATGACTACGGCCATCACCCGGTGGAGATGGCCGCGACGCTGTCGGCGGCGCGGGGGGCTTTCCCAGGGCGACGTTTGATACTGGCCTTTCAGCCCCACCGCTACACCCGCACGCGTGATTGCTTTGAAGATTTCGTCAAGGTCATCGCTCTTGCCGACACCGTCTTGCTGGCCGAAGTCTATGCCGCTGGTGAAACCCCAATTGTGGCCGCCGATGGTCGCAGCCTAGCCCGCGCTCTGCGCGTGGCAGGCCGCATTGAGCCCCTGTTTGTGGACGCGATTGCCGATATGCCCCAAGCAATTTTGGACAACGCCCGCGCTGGGGATGTGGTGCTCTGCATGGGCGCCGGTTCCATAGGGGCCGTACCAGGAAGAGTACTTGAAATGCTACAAAAATCAGTGCTGCTTAAGCAAGGGAGTAAAGGGCCATGAGCCAATTGGATCTAAATTTCGGCAAAGTGGCCGTTCTGATGGGGGGCGCCTCCGCCGAGCGCGAAGTCTCTTTGATGTCGGGCCAGGGTGTGCTGCAAGCCTTGCGCGAGCGTGGTGTTGATGCCCATGCTTTCGACCCCGCACAGCGTGATCTCGCCGAACTGAAGCGCGAAGGCTTTGCGCGCTGCTTCATTGCCTTGCATGGCCGCTTTGGCGAAGACGGCACGGTGCAAGGCGCGCTTGAGCTGCTGGGTATCCCTTACACCGGCTCTGGCGTGATGGCTTCCAGCATCGCCATTGACAAAGTGATGACCAAGCGCATCTGGCGCGCTGAAGGCTTGCCCACCCCTGCCTGGCAACAGGTGGACAGTGAAGCCGCCACCCGCGCCGCATTTGCGGCCCTGGGTAGCCCTATGATTGTCAAGCCAGCGCGTGAGGGCTCCACCATTGGCCTCACCAAAGTGATGACGCTGGACCAATGCGATGAAGCCTACCGCCAGGCCGCGCACCACGACCCTGAGGTGCTGTGTGAGCAGTTCATCAGCGGCGACGAGGTGACTATTCCGGTACTGGGCACTGGCCCACAAGCGCACGCCTTGCCGGTGATCCGCATCGTGGCGCCTGATGGCAATTACGACTACCAAAATAAATATTTCACAGACACCACTCAGTACCTGGTGCCGTGTGGTTTGCCTGAAGGCGAAGAAGCGGTGATTCAAGCCCTGGTGCTCAAGTCATATCAGGTGCTGGGTTGCCGGGGTTGGGCGCGGGCTGACGTGATGATTGACGCCCGCACACGAAAGCCCTACCTACTGGAGATCAATACCTCGCCAGGCATGACCAGTCACTCATTGGTGCCTATGTCGGCCAAGTCGGCCGGCATGAACTACCCTGACCTTTGTGTTGAAGTGCTGCGCCACGCCGCGCTTGACTACAGCCTTGAGACCACTGGGCTGCCTGTATGAAAGAAACAGTGCCCATGCCGCTTGACGTCAAACTCATCAATCTCACCGCATCCGCGTTGATGGTGGTGTTTGTCGTCATGGTGCTGGGTGCTTTGTTCAACTGGGCCTCCAGTAATCCAGCCTTTGCAATACGTGGCATTGCCATTGTGGGCGAGGTGGAGCACAACAATGCGGTGACGCTGCGCGCCAACGTGGCGCCCAAGTTGAGTGGTACTTTCTTTACCTTGGATTTGTCCACGGCCAAGCGCGCTTTTGAGACAGTGCCTTGGGTGCGCAAAGCCGTGGTGCACCGCGAGTTTCCCAACCGGTTGAAAGTCAAGCTGGAAGAGCACAAGGCAGTGGCTTACTGGGAAGGCGAGGGGGAGTCTTTGCTCGTCAATAGCTTTGGGGAGGTGTTTGAGGCAAATCTGGGCGAGGTGGAGCAAGATTTTCTGCCCACCCTGGAGGGCCCCCATGGCCATTCCGCCCAAATTCTGGACATGTACCAATCTCTCAAACCCATTTTTGCGGAGAAGTCGCTAACGATTGAGAAGCTGTTTCAAACCGGCCACGGTGGCTGGCGGGTGACGCTGGACTCAGATGCCCTGATCGAGTTGGGCAACGGCACGACGGCGGAGGTACTGGCCCGTAGTGAACGATTTCTCAAGACCGTCACGCAGGTGACCTCTCGTTACGGGCGGCAACCAGATGCGCTGGAAGCCGCCGATTTAAGGCATGAAGATGGGTATGCGATCCGGCTGCGAGGCGTGACAACGCTCGTCATGGATGCGCAGAAATAGCAGCAGCAACAGCAGAATTAACAGGACTCACTATGGCTAAAGAATACAAAGATTTGATCGTCGGACTGGACATCGGCACTGCAAAAGTCATGGTGGTGGTGGCTGAAGTTCTTTTGAACGGCGAGCTCAAACTCGCGGGCTTAGGGATTGCGCCCAGCAGCGGCCTCAAGCGCGGCGTGGTTGTCAATATTGATGCCACGGTGCAAAGCATTCAGCAGGCGTTAAAAGAAGCCGAATTGATGGCGGATTGCAAGATCACACGGGTCTACACCGGTATCACAGGCAGTCACATCCGGGGCATCAACTCGCACGGCATGGTGGCGATCAAAGACCGCGAGGTCAGCGCTGCCGATGTGGCTCGCGTAGTGGAAACTGCCAAGGCGATCAACATTTCAACCGATCAGCGGCTGCTGCTGGTAGAGCCGCAAGAGTTCATCATTGATGGCCAGGATGTCAAGGAACCGGTGGGCATGAGCGGCATCAGGCTGGAGGCCAAGGTGCACATCGTGACCGGTGCCCAAAGCGCGGCTGAAAATATCATCAAGTGCGTACGCCGCTGCGGGCTGGAGGTTGATCAGCTGATGCTGAACCCGCTGGCTAGCAGCTTGTCAGTCTTGACCCAAGACGAGCGCGAATTGGGCGTGGCCTTGGTCGATATCGGCGCTGGTACCACGGATGTGGCTATTTTTACCAACGGTGCTATCCGCCACACGGCTGTGATTCCAATTGCCGGTGACCTCATCACCAGCGACATCGCCATGGCGCTGCGCACCCCAACCAAGGACGCCGAAGAAATCAAGGTTGAAAGCGGCTATGCCAAACAGATGCTGGCTGACCCAGATGCACAAGTCGAAGTGCCCGGTTTGGGCGACCGGGGTCCGCGCATGCTTAGCCGCCAGGCTTTGGCCGGTGTGATCGAGCCTCGCGTAGAAGAGATTTTCTCCCTGGTTCACCAGATCATGCGCGAGTCGGGTTTCGAAGAAATGTTGTCCAGCGGCATCGTGCTCACAGGCGGTAGTTGTGTCATGCCGGGCATGGTCGAACTGGGCGAGGACATCTTCCTCAAGCCGGTGCGCCGGGGCATCCCACGCT
>CAIMHL010000344.1 GCA_903840825.1 uncultured beta proteobacterium | reverse complement strand
GCGCGTGCCTTGAATGACCGTGATGTTGGCACCCTCCATCAGTTTGCAGCCCAGTGCTTTGGCATCCGGCACCGTATTGGTGTATTCATTGCCACAGCGGTAAATTCGCTCTTGGGCGTACCCGCTCAGAGGAAAAATACAGAGGACGAGCCAACCCAAAAATGTATGTTTCATTGCTTTTTCCAACCACTTGTCGTGGCATAGACAAGAATACCAGCTTGCTTCCTCGGCCCACTTGCGCGAAGCGGAGTGGGCAAAAAAAAGGACGGCTTGCGCCGTCCTTTTTTCAACCTTCAGCCGATTACAGCGAGTAGTACATGTCAAACTCAATCGGGTGAGTGGCCATACGCAAACGGGTCACTTCTTGCATTTTGAGCTCAATGTAAGCATCGATGTAAGAGTCGGTGAACACGCCGCCTTTGGTCAGGAACGCGCGGTCTGCATCGAGGCAATCCAGCGCTTGGTCCAAACTGTGGCAAACCGTGGGGATCAACTTGTCTTCTTCTGGAGGCAAATGGTACAAGTCTTTGGTGGCGGCTTCGCCAGGGTGGATCTTGTTCTCAACGCCGTCCAGACCTGCCATCAACAAGGCCGAGAAGCCGAGGTAAGGGTTCATCAGTGGATCAGGGAAACGGGCTTCGACGCGACGACCTTTGGGGTTAGCCACAAAAGGAATACGGATCGAAGCTGAGCGGTTTTTGGCCGAGTAAGCCAACTTGACCGGTGCTTCGTAGCCAGGAACCAAGCGCTTGTAGCTGTTAGTGCCGGGGTTGGTGATCGCGTTCAGGGCACGGGCGTGCTTGATGATGCCGCCGATGTAGTACAGCGCGAAGTCTGACAAACCTGCGTAGCCGTCGCCAGCAAACAGGTTTTTGCCGTCTTTCCAGACTGACTGGTGAACGTGCATGCCGGAGCCGTTATCGCCCACGATGGGTTTTGGCATGAAGGTGGCGGTTTTGCCGTAGGCGTGGGCCACGTTTTGAATCACGTACTTTTGCAACTGAACCCAGTCAGCGCGCTGAACCAGCGTGCTGAACTTGGTGCCGAGTTCCATTTGGCCGGCGTTGGCCACTTCGTGGTGATGCACTTCAACCGGAATGCCCAGGGCTTCAAGCACCAGACACATCTCGGAGCGCATGTCCTGGAAACTGTCCACGGGCGGTGTTGGGAAGTAACCGCCTTTGACTGTGGGGCGGTGGCCGGTGTTGCCGTGCTCGTATTCGCGCCCAGTGTTCCAGGCGGCTTCTTCGGAGTCGATCTTAGAGAAGCAACCGGACATGTCGTTGCCCCAACGGATGCTGTCAAACACGAAAAACTCGGGCTCTGGACCAAAGTAAGCGGTGTCGCCAAAGCCGGAGGCTTTCATGTAAGCTTCAGCGCGTTTGGCCAATGAACGTGGGTCACGCTCGTAGGCTTTGCCGTCGGCTGGGTCGACCACGTCACAGCTCATGATGAGGGTGACTTCTTGAAAGAAGGGGTCAATATTGGCGGTGTTGGGGTCAGGCATCAACTGCATGTCAGAGGCTTCAATGCCTTTCCAACCGGCGATCGACGAGCCGTCAAACGCATGGCCCGAACTGAATTTGTCTTCGTCAAAGTGAGAAACAGGCACGGTGACGTGCTGCTCTTTACCGCGGGTGTCGGTGAAGCGGAAGTCTACAAACTTGACTTCGTTATCCTTCACCATTTTCATGACGTCTGCAACGGTCTTGGTCATCAAATACTCCTAATTGGATCGTTGTTGAAAAATTACATTTTTACGAACGCAGTTTTTATGCCAACACTGGCAAGGCCCCATTTTCGTTAACCACGTATTTTGCCCTGAGTTTGGGCGAAATCTTTGGCCAGCCTGAGGAAGTCAACTCGAAGTTTGCAAAATTAACGCACCAATTTAGTGCGCATCAAATCAACCTCGCGTAGAAACTTAGTTATGCACCAATTCGGGGCCTAAAAGTGCATTGAAGTTTTTCAAACCGAGCAGCAAGGCAGGGTAAGCCGCCGCCACGAGCCCAGGCTCGCCTTTCACCCCCAGTTCAATATGCCGACCATAGGTGGGGTGATCCACGCTGGGCAGGCTAAAAACCTTGATGCCCACAAAATCGCGCTCAATAGCCTCCATCAAGGGGGTCAGGGTTGCCTCCATCGCCCCCAGCACGATCACTGACTTCTCGATCCAAGCAGCCGTTTGAAAAAGGTGGGGGTAAACCGTGTCAAGCACCCAAGCCATCATGGGCCAAGCCATCACCGGGAAACCTGGCACGAAATGAACCGAGCCACAGGAAAACCCAGGAATCTTGTTGTAGGGGTTGGGAATAATGGAGGCCCCCAGCGGGAAGGTGCCCATGTTGAGGCGGTGAATGTTGTCAGGGCGATCCGCCTCGTAAGGCACACCCTGCTCAAGGGCAACATCCTGCATGCGCTGGCGAATAAGGAGGTCTGCTTGCGGGTGTAGTGCCAAGTCTGTACCTAAAGCTCTGGCCGCACATTGGCGGGTATGGTCGTCGGGTGTGGCACCGATGCCGCCGCATGAAAACACAATATCGCCTGAGGCAAAAGCCCGCTGGAGCGTGGCGGTGATGCGCTCGGGCGAGTCCCCGACGTAATCGGCGTAGTCAAGTTGCAGGCCTCGTTCCTTGAGCAACTCAATGAGTTTGGGCATGTGCTTGTCGGCCCGTTTGCCGGACAGGATTTCATCACCGACGATGATCAGGCCAACGCTGGGCGCTGGGCTAGTGGGGGAGTTTGGGGGCTGAATTTGGGTCATCTATCAATGTTACTGCGACCACATCAATCACATCTGCCCCAGCGGGGACAACCGACTTCGCTGCTTGGGCTTCTGAGTTGCGCAGCGCTTGCAGGGCTGCCAGACCATAGTGCGCAAACCAGAGCGAAGAAAAGGCAAACACCAGCATGTAGATCCAGATGGCGAGTGGCACCAAAATCACAAAGGCTGC
>CAIMHL010000343.1 GCA_903840825.1 uncultured beta proteobacterium | reverse complement strand
GATCTATATGGTTTTATGACCATAAATGGTACTTATTTTGTGAGCTAATGTAAAAAATTCGACATTGTTACGCCTACTGCGCATCTCTAACCGAGCGTCCATTGAGGGCTTGGACCGGTCTTGCATTATTGGGAAAAATTTGTGTAAAAAGCTTGATTTGCTCCTTGCTGATAGGCGTAGCTTGCTTCATGACCATCCATAAAACGCCTTCGGTACAGGGCGGTGTGGTCAGAGATCCCATGAATTGGTAGTAACGCTGGTCTTTGGGCAGCAAGGCATTCATCTCGATCAAACCCGTGGGCATACTGACACGGTCGCCCGAATCCAAAGGCATGTATGTCCACACCTGGTGGATCAAGCTGTTGGCAGCGCCCGGTTCAAGCAGCACCGCCACTACCGCCAATTGATTGGCCTCGTTTTTGTGTACCAAATGCGCGACCATGGCGAATCCCTGCCCGTTGACCTGTTCCTCAGAGGGTGTATGAAAGTGAAACTGCAGCAATTTGTAGCGTGAGCCACGCACGGTCAGGTCGTTGGCGCCCGCTTCGCCCGCTAAATCCACCTGAATGGTGTGGCCGTTGTTCACCACCGTGCCGTTGCTGGGCTGGTAATTGAACTGCAGGGGCTCTGCGGGACCTTGCAGGGTAGAGGCTTCTTCAATGTTGATGGGCGATTGGCGCTTGCCAATGGCACACACATTGAAGTCTTTACTGAGTCGGCTCCAGGCTTGCGGACCGGTGTCGCCGGAATACGACCAGTGCCCCTCGGTTTGAGCGTGCGCCTCTGGCGTGCCCTCCGGCTTTTCTGGGGGGGCTGGGGTGGCGGCTTTGACGGCCGCAGCTTGACGAATTCGCGGCGGACTTTGAGCGACAGGAGGACGTTTAGCAGGGGTAGTGGCCCGCACGGTGACATCAAGATCAATGATCTTTTCAGCAACAGGACGGGCGGTGCTGGCAACGGGTGTCAGGGTGGGTTTTCCACCTTGGCCGTTGACGATCAAGGTCATTCTTTTTTGGGCGAGGTTGCCATTTTCTGTCGCCTCGCGTACTTTTTCTGCAAGGGTTTTTGAGGCTAACGCCGCTTCAGGTGATTTTTTAGCCGCCGCAGGGGCCGACTCTTCCGCAGGAGTGGCTGCATCCTTTGCGTGCACGGCGCTGGGCAAATACGCCAGCAGCAGGACGATGAGCCACCCTGAGGCAGCAGCTTTCAGGCTAACGGGCAGGGTTTCAGGGGCAATTGGCAGACGAGTCATGGTGAGGCGCAGATCCGGTATCAAGGGTGAGGGGAGAAATAAGTTGTCAACCTATTTACGGCACATAGGTGCTTGCACTTGAACCTTGGGTTGGTAGGGCCAGCCTTTGACGTGGCATCATTAAGGGCATTGCCTTTGGCACCATCTTCAAAACGGGGACTCCATGATCTACGCCGCACTCAAAACCATTCACCTACTGTCCATCATTGTCTGGGTCGGAGGCATGGTGTTCGCCCATTTCTTTTTAAGGCCCGCCACAGCCATGATGGAAATTTCGGAGCGTGTGCTGTTGATGCACCGCGTGCTGGGTCGTTTTTTCAATGCCGTCTTGCTGAGCTCCGGGCTGGTGCTGGTCACCGGTATTTGGATGATCGGGCGCATGGCCCGCCAAATGTCGCTCTCAGGCGTCAAATTCAATATGCCGGTTGAGTGGATGGTGATGGCCTTGCTGGGGGTGTTGATGGTGTTGATTTTTGGTCATATCCGTTTTGCCCTTTACAAACGACTGACGCGTGCCGTCAATGCCCAAAACTGGCCCGCAGGCGGTGCTGCTTTGGCCAGCATTCGCACAGGGGTGTCAGTTAACTTGGTGCTCGGGGTCGTGATTGTGGTCGTCACTTTGCTGGGCGCTTCTACTTGAATCTGTTTTCATGAATCCTGACGCGCAAAAACTCTGGTCGGCCCCGCGCTGGGCGTTGGCCGTGTTGCTGGCCGTGCTAGGCATGTTGGGCCCGTTTTCGATCGACACTTACCTACCGGCTTTTTCCGGTATTGCCCGCTCATTAGGCGCCACGCCGACGGAGATGCAGCAAACGCTGTCCGCCTATTTGTTTGGGTTTGCTTTCATGAGCCTGTTTCATGGCGCAATTTCGGACAGCATTGGGCGGCGCCCCGTGGTGCTGTGGGGTTTGGCTGCTTTCACCTTGGCCTCTGCGGGCTGCGCGCTGTCACAAAGCATTGGTCAGCTGGTGTTTTTCAGGGCGATGCAGGGCTTGAGCACGGGCGCGGGCATTGTGGTGGCCAGAGCCGTGGTACGCGATATGTTTTCGCCAACCCAAGCGCAAAAAGTGATGAGCCAGATCACCATTTATTTTGGCGTCGCGCCTGCGATTGCTCCCATTATTGGGGGTGCCTTGTTCGTTCATTTGGACTGGCACAGTATTTTTTGGTTTTTAACGGCGGTCGGCGTGGCCCTGTGGATCGCCAATTTCAAGTTATTGCCTGAGACCTTGCATGTCTCGCACCGACAGCCTTTGCGGGTCAGTAATCTGCTGCAAGGCTATTGGCAACTTGGGCGTGACCCCCGGTTTTTGTTGTTGGCCTTGGCCAGCGGTGTGCCGTTTAATGGCATGTTCTTGTATGTGTTGTCGGCGCCTGCGTTTCTGGGCGAGCACCTGAGCCTTGCGCCTACTGAGTTTTACTGGTTTTTTATTCTGACCATCAGCGGCATCATGGGCGGCGCTTGGGTCAGTGGCCGCATGGCGGGCAAAGTAAGCCCCAAGAAGCAAATCAGAAACGGTTTTTTAATCATGTTGCTGATTGCGTGCCTGAACCTAGGCGCCAACCTGTTGTTTAAAGCCCATGTCAGCTGGGCACTGTTACCGATTGCTATTTTTGCTTTTGGCTGGGCCATGATGGTGCCAGTGGTGACTTTGCTGGTGCTTGATCTGCACCCGACACGGCGAGGCATGGCTTCTTCATTGCAGGCCTTTATCGGATCAAGCGCCAATGGGTTGGTCGCCGGCCTCGTGGCCCCTTGGGTGATGCACTCAACCGTGATGTTGGCCGCGTCATCGCTGTTGATGCTGTGTGTCGGTTTGGTCGCCTGGGTGTGGATGCACCACCGCTGGCCCGACATTGGACGCCGAGTGGAGCACCCTGCTCACTGATCCTTGCGCTTGGTTTGCAGCACCAGATCTATGCGCGCCTGCAGAGCTGTGGCTTCGTCTGTTCGGTTCGCGGCATAAGCCCCCTTCATCTCCATCCCAAGCCATGCCAGCAATGGACGCCGCCAACCTTGTGCGCTGGCCGTCTCTGTGGCTACTGCCCATTCTGTAGGGGAGAGTTGTTGGCGCTTTAACAGCACACTGGCGGCGATCAGGCGGGCCAGCGGATCGCTGATGGTCTGCAAGCGGGACGATGGCGGTGGGTCGCCGGGCGGCGCTCCTGGCGCCAGCAAGCCCTGATGCTGCACAACCAGCTTGCGGTAGTGCGGGGGGAGCAGATCCGGATTCAGTCCTTCCCATTGGCCAGCCAAAAAGTGGGCATATGCTTTTTCTTCAGCTGGGGCATTTGGAGCTCCGGCATCGACCGCTGTGCAAGGCGACCAATCAAGACTGGCTACTTGCACGGCACAGCGCGTCAACTCGGCCCGTGCCATCAGGTCGAGCCGTCCGGTGCGGCTAATTTCTGATTGCGCCTGCTTGAATTCGAACTCAGCCAAACGGGTGTTGCCGCTTAGTTGTGCCGATGAATACGCCTGCAGGGCTGCGGCCGCATTAGCCTTCCATTCGGGCGGAGGCGGGGTGCTGCTGCAAGCCGCCAGCAGCAAGAGCGCGGGAAGGGCGGTTAGGGCGAAGGCTGTTCTCATGGCAATGTCAGCTCCACGTCGCGGGCAAATGGCCATTTGCGGTTGACCTCGTTTGCCAATTGCCCCACCTTGCGCAGGCTTGACTCCACCTCCGCTCGCAAGGCCCCTAGGTCGGTGCTCGCTATGCGCGCATTGGTGGCCACAAGCTGAGCCTCAGCCAATACGCCATCGATTTTCAAAAGACTGGCGCGGGCCTCGGCGAGAAGCGCCGTGAGTTGCGCCACTGAGGCCTGTGTGCCATCCATCACACCGTTGGCCCCATAAATGCGCTGATCTGTTTTAAGCAACAAGGTGTTGGTTTGGTCGAGGAGGGCGATGATTTTTTTTGCTTTGTCGTCGCTTCCTAACGCAAAGGAGAGAAAGCCGTACCGACCATTTAGTTTTTCCGTGGCGACGCGCAAGTTGCTCAGGCTGGCATTGATGCTTGATTCAGCGCCTGTCATGGCTTCAAGATTTTCCAGCACGGCCCGCGTGGAGGCCACAATACGTGGAATTTCTGCATTGGTGTCACCCCGCAGCACGGATCTTTCTGCGTTTTCAGGTAGCGGCGGGTCGGTCAAAATACCGCTGAAAGCGCGTATGCGGGTGTCCCCCACCATGCCACGTTCCATCGTAAAAATGCTGGAGGTCCGCAGCCAGTGCGCATCTTTGCGCGGCACATCAATCACCATGCGGGCCTTGCCGTCAGCTGCCAGCTCAATGCGCCTGACCCGGCCGATGGGGAAGCCTGAAAAGGTCAGGTCCATGCCCACCATCACGCCCTCGGAGTCATCGGACAAAAGCACCAACTGCTGCGTGCTTTCAAACACGCCACGGGCAAACATGACATAGACCAAAAAGGCCAGCACTAAAGTGGCGACGGTGACCAGGAGCAAGGCCGCCTTTCTTTCAATGTGGGCAATAGGGCGCACGCCGTTCTCATCCATGGGGGCGGTCTGGGGCTGGTCAGTAGTGGGCATTGAGTGGGCTTAGATGTATTTCACGGACAGCGAGGCAGCTTCAATGCACAAAAGCACCAAAAATAGACGCACTACGCCGGGTTGTAAAGTTTTTGTTGTCTCGCGGTCGCGCACTTCAAGGCTGGCCGCCAGCGGCACGATGGCCACGGCCAGACTGAAAAAGAAAGTTTTAAGGCCAAACCCCAGGGTGACGGCTAGGTCAAACACATGGCCCACGGTTCGGGTGTAGCCAGGCAAGCCCCAAGGGGAAAAACCATGCACACTGAGGTAGGCCAACACCAGCGCTATCAAGCTGCTGACGGTGGCCAGTGCCAATACAGCGAAGGTGCTGGCCAGGACCCGTGGCACCCACGCACACTGCAATTCAGAGAGCACAGGGGTGTTCATCTGCAAGCCCAAGCCTGTTGGCTGTTGGTGAACTGAAAGTGGGGTGCTGGAGACCTTGTCAAAAACCACGCTGCCGCGCAGCGCAATGAACATGGCCGCAGACAGGGGTATCAGTTCCAGGACCAGCACCCGAACCACCATTTCCAAGGCGTATTGGGAAAGGCCGTAGCTCTGGGCGGTGACTACCACCACCCGAATCATGACCAAACTTATCAGGGCCGTCATGGCCGTGAACCACGGCAAGGCGCTGACCGTGCTGCTGTAAATGTGGCGGCTGATGGTGCTTCGGTTGCTTTTGGGGTAGGTGGAGGGCGACAGACTCGCCACCATCAATAACGCGCCCAAGTGCACCATGTGCCAACTGCTCGTCCATCCGCGATGGATGGCCAGCACCCAAGCGTCAATGAGTGAAGGGCGGCGAGTGGTCATCATGGGCGGATGATACCGGGAGACTCAAAGCACATTTAGACAAGACGCAAGGAGCCTGGGCTCATGGCGACGAGCTCGCCTAGGGCTGTTTTGATACACCCGCTTCAAGGTACTTCAAACTGGGCTGCATTTTTACCTTTGAAGTTTGCGTAAAAGGCCTTGATTTGAGTCATGTCGGCCTCCAGGTCGCCGGTGGGTTCAAACACAGGTCCTAGGCCGCTGATTTTTCTTTCATAGTCCATATAGGCCATCACGATCGGCACTTGGGCACCGACCGCTATATGGTAAAAACCGGTTTTCCAGTAGCGGGTTTTGCTGCGGGTGCCCTCGGGCGGCACAACCAGTTGGAGTGATCCTGAGGCTGCCTTGATGGCCTCGACCGAGGCGGCAACGAGGTTCGATGATTTCTCGCGCTGAACGGGAATCCCGCCCAGCCACATCATCAAGCCCCGAAAGGGGAAACTGAAGATTTGTTCTTTGCCCATCCAGTAAATCGTCAGCCGCAGAGAGAAGGCCACCATGAGTGTGTAGGGCAAATCCCAGTTGCTGGTGTGCGGTGCGGCGATCAAGACACTTCTTTCTGCCCCAGGCGGCAATTTCCCCAAAACCTTCCAGCCTGCAAGCTTTAAAAAGCCCAAAGAAAGCGCGCGCAAGACGTGACGAACAACAGGAGTATCAAAGATGGTGCGGTGCATAGTGGCTCAATTATCCCGCACGAATTTGACACAGCACCCAGCGCCTCTTGGGGCTGAATCAAGAGGAATCCAGGTTCTGGCTGCGTCTTTAATATTAAGATACTGACTTTTCGCCTATCGCTGTCGCGTTTGCAGGCACTAACCCTCCTTTTCGGTGAGTCGACGTTCAATGCCTGATTCCTTGCGTTCATCATTCACCCATTCCCGGGCGGGGCGACTGGTTGCCGGGCTACTCATCTGTTTGGTGTTGCTCGGCCTTGATTTGGCGCGCCGCGCACCCTTGACCGCCACGGCCCAAGCAGTTTGGCCTGTGGCCGATGCGAAAAAGGCGCCTTCCGGCCTGGTGCTTACTGGGCAGGGCCATATCCCAATGCCCGCTAATACGCCTGCTGCCCACGCCAGCAGTTTGCTGGCCATGCCTGCAACTCATCCTGCCAGCGTCATGGCATTCTGGTTTGCCGGCACTCGAGAAAGTGCGCCTGATGTGCAAATTGCTGCTTCACAATTTGACCGCGCTACCCAGCAATGGCGTGCCGCCCGTTTTGTCGTCAACCGACATGCGTTGGGTGGGCAACTGGGCTTTGGCGTGCGCAGGCTTGGCAACCCCGTGGCTTGGCTAGACAAGCAGGGGCAAATTCACTTGTTTGTCGTGGCCACAGGTCTGGGGGGGTGGGCGGCGTCACGGGTGGTGCATTTACGTCAGTCCCCTGCGGGTCATGATTTTGAGGCCCTGGCTTTTGATGTCGAGCGGACTCTTCCCTTGTCCTGGCTTTGGAATACCAGTTATCTGGTCCGCAGCGCGCCTTTGGCCTTGCAAGATGGTGGCATGGTGTTGCCGGTGCATTTTGAGCTGGGTCTCAAATACCCGGTTTCCCTTCGGTTTGACGCTCAAGGGCGCTTCAAAGGCATGGCGCGCATGTCCCAACGCCTGCACCTCTTGCAGCCAACGCTGCTGATGCAGAGCGAGTCCCACTGGCTGGCCTTGCTGCGTGACCACAGCCCTGCAGGCAAAGTCGCTATCACGCAAACCCTCAACGGTGGACAAAGCTGGAGCGACTTGCCCGACCTGGCGCTGAATAACCCCGACGCCTCTATTGCTGGGCTCAGCCTTTCCCCAGGGCAGATGGTGCTGGCACACAACTCTTCTTTTCATTCGCGCAAGGTACTTGATTTGAGTGTTTCCCCGGACGGCAAAACGTGGACCAAAGACAAAGCGCTGGCGCTTGGGTCTGGGGGGGATGAGTTTTCATATCCCGCCATGGTCTGGTCTGAGGGGGCGTTGTGGGTGAGTTTCACTGACCAGCGAAAAAGCATAGCCTGGCAACGCTACGCCGCTGTCCCCAAACCTCAGTGAGCCCTATTAGTCCATGAACAGCAGCACATTGATTCCTCTTCTATTAGCTACCGATAACCCGGTATTGCCCGATCCATTAGCCGTGCGTTTGGCCATCTCTATCGGCTGGGCCGTCGTTTTGGGTGCAGCTTGCTTTTGGGCGGGCGCACGGTTAAGCCCACTTTACCGCTGGAGCTTGAGCCTGATGGTGGTCCTGTGGGCGCTTGTGCCCGGCAGTGCATCGCCCACTTTTTGGCTGGGGCTGGCATTTCAGGCGCCTAGTTTAATGACCGTATTGCTCTGTTTGCTGTGGGTTTTTTCAAAGGTGGGGCGTCGGTCGGAGTCAGTTTTCAGCGACGTGGGCGTTATGGCACTTGACCAGAAAATTGCCTTGTTTTCAGGCGTAGTGCTGGGTTGGGTTTTGCTACTTGATACCTTGGCCTTGTGGCCCGTGTCGGTTTATGCCTGGGGCTTTAGTTCGGCAGCGCTGGGCGCTGTGGCGATCTTGACCGTGGTTGTTTGGACCTTTGGGGCTGGCTTTAAGCCCCGCGCCGTGCGCAGTCGTTCCAGCGCAGTCGTGGTTTTGGCCGTGCTGGCCCTTTTTGTCCTGACCCGGTGGCCTAGCGGAAACCTGTGGGATGCCCTGCTGGACCCCTGGTTATGGGTGGCCCTGCAATGGGTGGCAATCAGGGTTTGCTTGAAGAATTGGCGGGAGCGGCAAGCCGGGTAAGCAGCCACTCGCGCCTAAATAACCAGTTTTGCGGCGTCCAAAGGTTGGCCAGTGTAATTTCTCCTGGCTGATGACGCCCCTTGATTTCCCAGCGTGTTCCTAGTATCTGGCAGCTTGGTGCACAGGGGGGGGCAAGCTCAGTAGGGTCGGCTTGGAGCCAGGCGACCGCATCATGGCGGGCTAGCAAACGGTTCAATTCTTCAGCGCGTGCGATTGCGGCTGTGCCGGGCGCAGCACCAGATGTTGTGCGGCTTTCCCCGTCATACGGCACAAAGGTATTGCCGGGCAACAAGAAGCCGAAACGCTCAAATTGCGCATTGAAACTACTCGGTACGGCAATTCGCAGGCTTTGTGCTTTTAAAACGGTGGTGGCGTCATAGCGGCCAGAGAGGCCATTGAGGGGCGCCGTGGTCAAGCCAAAACAGGCGTGAACAAGCAAACATGCCACCAAAGTACAGGCGCGGGTCCAGGCGCGACGCCACAAGCCACCGGCCACTGTGCCAAATCCGAGGGCAACCACCAGCAAGTTGAGATAAATCGATCCGTCACTGCCTATGCCCACCTCGTGGCTCGCCCAGGCGATCCGTCCCAAGACGCCCATAAACACGGCACACAGCAGCAAGGACGCCACAAACCAGCCGCGGCCAATGCGGTCCCAATAAAGCGCCAACAGCAGGGCCAGCGCGGGCATCGCCGGGATGACGTAGCGTGCGGAGCGCTGGCTGGGCAAGGTGAACACCACCAACCACACCGCCAGCCAAACCAGCAGAATGATCAGGTGCGTTGGCATGGGCAGTGTTAATTTTGATTGAACGCCCTGCTTCAGGCCGACCCAAGCCAGACCCAGCACCACCAAGGCGAGCAAGCCCGCATTTTGCGCGTAGGCCAGCAACTGCGCCCACATGCTGCCACCGCCACCCATCAGGGCCACATACCAGTAGCCATCACGGCTGGACATTTTTTTGGCGTTCTCTCCAATGACAAACTCTTGCCATACCGCCCCAGGATCAGGATCGAGCACAAACCATAGGCAAAAAATGCCCAACGCCAACCCCGCACTTAAGGTCACTTTAAGCGTGGTGTTTACCACCCGGTGCCAGTTCAGGGGGCGTTCGGTCAGTAGCTGCGCACACCAAAACGTGGCCGCCGCAGGCGCAATCAGGGCAAAAGATTTGTACGCCAGCCCTAGCCCCAGTGCCATGCCCAGCAAGCTGTGTGCCGTCCACCCCAGGCGTTTGTCAGCGTCAATCGTGGGCTGTAATCGAACCCAGAGCAAGTAAAACAGCGGCACGTTGAACCAAAAAGTTTCAGGGGCACTGGTCAGAAATGTTCTGCCGTACCGGTAGGTGCAAAAAAATGCGAGGTAAACGCAGGCAGCCAGGCAGGCTGTTCTCGTGCTTCGCGTGATCTGATGTGCAGTCCAGGCCACAGCCGCTGCAATCAGCAGGGTGTAAATCAAGCTGGGTGCGCGCAAGGCAGCCATTGTCCAGTTTTGGCCCCAGTCGCTGGCCACCATCGCTTGCCAGAACAGGAGCGGTGGTTTGGTGTTGCGCATGTTGTCCAGCTCTGAGACCAAGGGGAGCCAATGGTTGGAGGCGGCTGTCAATCTGGCGATGTGGGTGTAGACCAACTCGTCGCCGTTGGTGGGGTTGTATTGCCCACCCAAGCCCAAGGCATAAATGGCAACAGCCAACATCAGCAGCGCCATCCATCCAATGGTTGCCCGGCTTGTCTGGGTAACGGTGTGCGGCGAGGGAGGCTGCAAGGGGCGTGACATGGTCTAAAACCTTGGTTGGCGCCGAAAGGTCCAGCGGTCGTTGGCCAGAAAGTTGCTGACGCTGGCGATCAAAATGGCAATCACGTTGGCCACCATGTAGTGCAGGCTGTGGGCCAGCCACAAAGTGAGGCCGTATTGCAGGGCTATGCCAAACCATGACGCGATGGCATAGCGGCCAAATTGTGTGCAATAAAGCGCAAATCCGCTCTGAGGCGCTTGCCCCTGATGGGTCAGCGCGGCCAACTCGCGCAGTCGGTCGGCCCAAGTCCAAAGACGGTTCCAGGTGAAGTTGTTCAGGGTCGCCACCGTGATGGCCAATGCCAGCGAGGCATAAAGCCGTGTTCTTGGCCCATCAATGGAAGCAAAGAGCACCTCTTGCGAAAAATACAGCAAAGCCATGTTGACCACAGTGCCACTGGCGCCGACCAAGCCAAACTTGATGTATCTGAAACCTTTGGCCCACTCAAGCAGGGCAAATAGGTGACTTTGCAAACCTTTGTTTTGATTCATGCGGGCGTTTGTGGGGGAGCAGCCAAAGCAGCCAGTGCATCAGCCAGAACCGGGCCTGGAGCCAGTCGCTTAAGGCACTGGTTGTCGCCATCGCAAAAAGTTTCGCGGTGGTTGTAAGCGCTCAGGCAGGGCGAGCAGGCAATGCCAGATTCAAGCACTTGGGCGCGCGGCCCCAAGGGTCCGTATAAACGACCGGTTTCTGGTCCAAAAAATACCAGTGTCCGAATGGGTGTCAGGCTGGCAAAGTGTCCGGGGCCGCCATCGTTGGTAATGAGCAAGTCAGAGCCGTGGAACAACATCAACAATTCGCGGATGCTGCGTGTGTAACCGGTCAGGTCCACACAAAACTCACTGTTAATTTGTAGGCGCAAGTCGCGCGCCAGTTGGGCATCGTCGCGCAGGCCAATCAGGCCTACCGCGTGACCGGCCCTACACAAGCCGCTCGCCACTTGTGCATAGTAAT
>CAIMHL010000342.1 GCA_903840825.1 uncultured beta proteobacterium | reverse complement strand
GGCGAAACACTGGCCAGCACCACCAAGGTGATGACCACCCTGCTGGGCGCTGTAGCGGCCGTGAGCCTGTTGGTAGGCGGCATTGGCATCATGAACATCATGCTGGTCAGCGTGACCGAGCGCACCCGTGAGATCGGCCTGCGCCTGGCCATTGGCGCGCTGGAGCGCGAGGTGCTGTTGCAATTTTTAATAGAAGCCGTGGTGCTCTCGTCGCTCGGCGGGGTGATTGGCATCGTACTGGCCACCGGTGCATCCATCGGCTTGTCGGCCTTGATGGACGTGCCCTATATTTTCAACCCCGGTGTAAACGCGCTGTCCTTTTTGTTCTCTGCCGGTATTGGGGTGCTGTTTGGCTTCTTCCCCGCCAGACGCGCCGCCCGGCTGGACCCAATTGAGGCGCTGCGCCACGAGTGAGGGACCGCGACTGGAGACATTTAAAACCGCTGCAGGCGAAGACACTTCCAGACTCAGGCCGGCGTGGCACTCAGCGCCACTCAAATCCCCCGCCCTGTAGGGCTCCTCCTGATATTGTTATCCCCGCTCCCGATGCGCTAAAGGGAGCCTGAGTCCCGAGACGTTGTTGGTGATCAAAGGTTGTTTAAGTCATTGCGCACCAACATGGTTGGCAGCCGATGCCACTGGGGTGAATGCTGCAGCGAAATCTTGGAGGAGCCCCACAGGGCGGGGGACATCCGCGGAAGCGTTCACCCCGGTGACATCGGCCTCACAAAAGTGAGTGTGTGTCAGTTATCTCTGCAATACAGCACCCCACGACAAGGCTGCACCAAGACCACACTGATGCCCTGAAGTTTTTGGCTAAAGGGTACTGAACCAATCAGGTGGCCAGCAGGTCAGTCAATCAGGCCGGTCTTGGCCGCCCTTTGCCAAGCCTGCGCCGCTGTTGTCGCGTCACCACGTTGTTCAGCCAGTTCGGCCAAGCCTTGCAAGGCACTGCGCTCCAGACCGGTGTCTTTCAGGCGGGGCAGCGCTTGTTTGAGGAGTTGCTGGGCCTTGCCCCACAGCTGCAGGCGCATGCAGGTAATGCCGGCCAAGTATTGCAGCGCAGCGTCGCCAGGGTGGGCCATCTGGGCTTTCTCAATACGCACCAACCAGCCCCCATCAGGACTGCCGGTGGCTTCTGCAAAGCTGTTTTCCAGCACCCGGATTAACTGGACGCGCTGGGTATGCGTGACGTAGTTTGAGGCGAGCAACATCTGCTCCCAGACCGGCAAAACCCACTGACGGCTAAGCGCGTTATCGCCACCCAGCTTCAAAAGCCGTCGGCTTGCCACAATCGCCACCTCAGGCATCAGGCGCTCGTCGGGGTCGAGCTGATGCCACACCGTGTGCATTTGGTCGGGGTCGTGCGCGGTTGAAATAAGCTCCAAGGCCAAACCTCGCAAAATGCCTTGCGCGGCCACCACAGAAAAGGCGCGGTGTTTGGCCAGCAAGCGGGCTGTTTCCAGCGCCAGCAGGGTTTCGCGGGCCATGCGGGCGGCTTTGAGACGCAGGCGCAAAGCCACGGTGCGCCGTGATGCCCCTTGCGGCAGTTCCCTCAAGCACTGCAACGCGCCTTGCGGGTCGTGGTCTTCAAGCGCCCAGCGGGCGGCGCGCAACTGCAAGCCCTCCCGGACCTCGATGGCGTCACGCTTGGTGGACTCTTCCAGGGCTGATGCAAAGTGCTCTTTGCGGGCGTCCTTGTCTTGCAAGGCTTGGGCACTTTCGGCCGCCAAAAGATGCGTGAGAGCACGCAGGCGCGAAGAATAAACCAAAGTTTCGCCGTTACGCCGCATCGCAGTTTCACGCTCTAGGACTGCTTCGGCGGCTTTTCTGGCGCGAATAAAGCGCCCGGCCACCAGGTTTGAGAGCGCCTCCAACAACGCTACGTTCATGGCGCGCTCTTGGTGCTGAACACGCCACGAGCGGGCATGACCAGGTATAGCAAAAAAAGCCGCCAAGGCACTCAGGGCCACATGCAAAATGAAAAACAACAAGGCCAACAGCAACACCACCAGATTGAGCGACAAATCAACCCGGTACGGCGGCCAAAACACGGTGATCGTGCCCTGGTTATTGCCCGCAAACAGCGCCATGGCCACCGCCACACCAAACAAACCCAAAAACCATAAGGTTGCGCGCATGTCTACCTTCCCGCTGCTGCGGTTGCCAGCGCTGCCAAGGTTTCATCAACCCGGGGCAATTGCAAGGTTTTCATTTGCCCCTGCACTTGCTGCAGCAAAGCCAGCGTGACTTGGGTCTTGCGGGAGTTGGTGTCGAAATATTTGACCAAAGACGCTGATGCGGCTGCCAGGTCCGCGCGCGATGACTCAATTTGGCGGGCCAGCAAACCCAGACGGGCGTTGAGCAGCTTGAGTTTGAAGTTTTCACGCACAAAGAAAGACTGCTCGGGCGACAGCAAGGCAGCCTCAGCCTGCTCTATGCGGCTCACGCGCAGCAAGCCACGCGCCTCGTCCAGCACCACCTGCAGGCTGTGCCGCCACCAGCTGGGCACGTTGTCGGCCACCGGAGGCTTCGCTGTGCCAATGCCATTGACCGTAGCGACCGCATTAGCCAGCACCAATTCATCGGCAAGGCTCACCAGTTCGTCAAGCTTGACCAGCAGGCCGGGCGTATCACTCACAGACGCCCCTTTGATGCGTTCAATGTCGCGCCCGATGGCGCGTAACAAGGGCGTGAGCCGGGGTTGGGCAGCTCGGGTCACGCGTTGATCAGCACTTTTCAAAGCCGCCAATAAAGGCTCGACACTGCCTGTGAGTTGGGCTTGCTGCTGGGCCAGACGAATGGACGACTCAATGTCAACCACCAGGTTTTCATCGCGCGAGCGCGACAGACTTTGCATCAGCTCTTCAAGTTGTGTGCGCTGCAAGGCCACTTCGCTCAGGCGGGCGTCAAACACAGACACTCGAGCTGCCGCCTCCCGGGCCTGCTCTTGGGCTTGCTTGGCAACCGCCCTGGCCTCTTGAGACAGGGCACCTGCGTCTGCACTTTGGCGCGCCAACTGCTCCTGCATGCCTGAGAGTTTTTGCCACAGCAAACCACTGGCGACGAGGGCTGCCAGCGCCACGGCGCCCAAGCCGATGACTAGACCGCTTGAGGAGGCTGATGGTGTTGAAGGCAGCTCAGCTGCGGGCTTGGGCAACTCATCCACCACGGAGGCAGGTTTTTCAGAAGGGGTATCAGCGTTCATGGCTTAATTTTAAAGTGTTGCGGCGGGCTCACCAG
>CAIMHL010000341.1 GCA_903840825.1 uncultured beta proteobacterium | reverse complement strand
CTTTTACGATTTGTTTACGCGCCACAAAGCGGTCTAGCCCTTGGTACACGGTGGGGGCTAGTTCGTTGATTTTCGCGTCCAGCGTCAGCACGCAAATCATGGGCAACTGGTGGCGCTGGCCTACTGCATAGTCGTTTTGGTCGTGTGCGGGGGTGACTTTCACCACGCCGGTGCCAAAGGCTTTGTCGACGTAATCGTCGGCAATCACTGGGATGGTGCGGTCGCACAAGGGCAGGGTAACGTGCTTGCCGATGAGGTGCATGTAACGCTCATCCTCAGGGTGAACCATCACGGCCACGTCGCCCAGCAGGGTCTCGGGGCGCGTTGTGGCCACGGTCAAACCGGCCACTAATACGCCGTCAACCAGCTGCGGGCCGTCGGCAAACGGGTAGCTGATGTGCCACATGAAACCGTCTTCTTCTTCGCTTTCCACTTCCAAGTCGCTCACGGCGCTTTGCAAAATGGGGTCCCAGTTGACCAGGCGCTTGCCTCGGTAAATCAGGCCTTGCTCATATAGCTGCACAAAGGTTTCGGTCACGGTTTTGGACAGTTTGGGGTCCATCGTGAAGTACTCTCTAGACCAGTCCACGCTGTCGCCCATGCGGCGCATCTGGTTGGTGATGATGCTGCCGCTCTTTTCTTTCCACTCCCACACTTTGCTCACAAAGTTTTTGCGGCCCAGGTCGTGTCGGCTGACTTTTTGCTCTTGCAACTGGCGCTCCACCACAATTTGGGTGGCAATGCCGGCGTGGTCGGTGCCGGGAATCCACACCGTGTTGTCGCCGCGCATGCGGTGGTAGCGGGTGAGCGAGTCCATGATGGTCTGGTTGAACGCGTGCCCCATGTGCAGGGTGCCGGTCACATTGGGCGGTGGCAACTGGATAGCAAATGCTTGCTCGCCTGCTTTGGGCGCGCCCGTACCCCGGTAGCCGGCGTGCGCGTAGTTGCGGCGTTCCCACTCGGGGCCCCAATGGGCTTCGAGCGCGGCGGGCTCAAAAGATTTGGACAGGCTGTTTAAGCCGGGTTGTTGCAGTTCGTCGTTCATGGTGTTTTGGGCTCGTGTGCCCCAGTGCCCGGCGGGCGGCTGGAGGCGAAGGCAGCACCTCAAACGGGATGCTGCTGTGAAATGAAGGCTGGAGCCGCATTTTATTCGACACCGGCGCGCTGCTTCAGAAGCCGTGCATGCTGATGGCGATCAACAAGCCTTTTTCATAGCCAAAAACAATTCAGGCCATTGATGCAGCCAATTAGACCCTGCACTTTTTCACGGATAAAGTGCAATTGTCTTTGACTAATTGTTGTTCAAAGCGCTCGTATTTTCTTTAACCACCAGGAGATTTCAATGGCAGCACTAAAAGGCTCAAAAACGGAAGACAACCTGAAGGCCGCCTTTGCAGGCGAGTCGCAGGCCAACCGACGTTACTTGTATTTCGCGAACAAAGCCGACATTGAAGGCCAGCCCGATGTGGCCGCCTTGTTCCGCTCGACGGCTGAGGGCGAAACCGGCCACGCGCACGGTCACCTGGAGTGGCTAGAGCAGTGCGGTGACCCCGCCACGGGCATGCCTTTTGGCGCAACCCGCGACAACTTGGCTTCTGCGGTGGCCGGCGAAACCCATGAATACACCGACATGTACCCCGGCATGGCCAAAACGGCCCGCGACGAAGGGCATGACGAAGTCGCCGACTGGTTTGAGACCTTGGCCAAGGCCGAGCGTTCGCACGCCAACCGCTACGCCAAGGCTTTGGTCGAGTTGGTCGATTAATTCTCTTTGACCTCTCTTTATTGGGCGTTGCCAGCAGCGCCCAATGCAGAAAAATCAACGCTCTGCAATTGACGGCTTAATAAAAGGTCTCCCTATGGCAACCGAAGGAAACTTGTCTGCCCCTACCCGCCATCCGATTGATTGGAAGGGCCCGGACTACTACAACGAAGAGGCGACCTTCCACGAGATGGAGCGCATCTTTGATATTTGCCACGGCTGTCGCCGCTGTGTCAGCCTTTGCGGCTCGTTCCCCACCTTGTTTGACCTGGTGGACGAGAGCAAGACGATGGAGGTGGATGGCGTCAATAAACAGGATTACTGGAAAGTGGTGGACCAGTGCTACCTGTGTGACCTTTGCTACATGACCAAGTGCCCTTATGTGCCTCCGCACCAGTTCAATCTGGACTTTCCCCACACCATGCTGCGGGCCAAGGCCATCAAGTTTAAAAAAGGGGAGGTGGGGCTGGGTGAAAAGCTGCTGGCTTCGACCGATGTGCATGGTTCTTTGGCCGGCATTCCCATCGTGGTTCAAGCGGTCAACGCGGTGAACAAGACGGCGCTGGCCCGCAGCGTCATGGAGTCGGTATTGGGTGTGGACAAAGAAGCCTGGTTGCCCTCTTTGGCCAACAAAAAATTTCGCTCTGGCACCCCTGAGACCCAATCAACGGCTGTGGTGGATGGCGCTAAGACGCCGGGCAAGGTGGCTATTTTTGCTACCTGCTACATCAATTACAACGAGCCTGGCATTGGCTTGGACTTGCTCAAAATACTCGACCACAACGACATCCCCTACGTCATTGTTGAAAAAGAAAAATGCTGTGGCATGCCCAAGCTGGAGTTGGGCGACCTGGACGCCGTGAACGCCAGCAAAGAGGCCAATATTCCCATGTTGGTGAAATACGCCAAAGACGGGTTTGCTATTCTGGCGGCGGTGCCCAGCTGTGCCCTGATGTTCAAACAGGAAATTCCGCTGATGTACCCGGATGAGCTTGATGTGCAGTTGGTCAAGGCGGCGGTGTGGGACCCGTTTGAATACTTCATGCAGCGCAAGCGCGACGGGCTATTAAAAACCGAATTCCCTGTGCCGCTGGG
>CAIMHL010000340.1 GCA_903840825.1 uncultured beta proteobacterium | reverse complement strand
GCCGCTCTTGTCGATGGTTATCTTCTCGGGCACGCCGTGCAGGCTTGTGGCACGCGCCAGAAAACGCCGCGCTGCTGCCTTATCTCGCTTGGCCGTGAGACGAAAGTCCACCGTATCGCTAGCGGTATAGCCAGCGCGGTCAACCGCCCGGTAAAGGTACTTTCACTTGCGAAAGACTGCCGCCAGAACCGGCAAAACTTTGATTGCCCAGCGATGCACGGTGGAGTGATCAACGAAAACACCGCGCTATTGCATCATTTCCTCGATGTGACGCAGGCTCAGCGGGTAGGCCACGTAACAGCGCACACAGGTCAACATCACTTCAAGTGGGTAGTGAAGGCGTTTGAGGACCCTGTTCAAGGTGCTGTTGATCAGGCTTTGGCGGAAATCGAGCATGGCAGAGACTGTCGCTTATGCTTACTGCGACAGAACCCTTTTGGTCGATAAGAGCCATTCAAAGCAAAACCCAACAAAAACCTAGAGAAGTAGCCTTCCCCAAGTTTGCAATCCTTCAGGTGGTGGTCTCATCCAATGCGTCGTCACCATCAAGGTGGCGCGTGTCAGACCAGCCCACCAGGGACAGTCCTTGGGGTGTCCACAGCAAGCGGTTGATGGCTGCGTTGCCTAGGTGCCAGGTGCGGGGTGCTTGCACGCTTTGGCCGGTGGCAGCGCGGTACAGCGCGTCCATCACGCCGCCGTGGGCGACCAGCACAATTTGCTCGCCGGGGTGGCGTGAGGCCAGCTCAGCGGTGGTGTCGGTCACGCGTTGAGCCAGTGCGGCCAGTGACTCGCCGCCCTCGGGGGCCCAATACGGATCACGTTGTCGCCAGCGGCGAGATTCTTCGGGCCAGGTGCTCTCAATTTCAGCAAAAGTACGACCTTGAAAAATGCCAAATCCTCTTTCCCGCAGTCCAATCTCAGGCTGCACAAGAGTGCCCGTTATTTTTGAGATGGCATGGGCTGTTTCCCAGGCCCGTTGCAGGTCACTGGCGTAGATGGCATGTATCGTCTCGCCCACCAGGGCTTGAGCGGCGCGGGCCGCTTGCCAATGGCCCGTTTCATTCAAACCAATATCAAGTTGCCCCTGAATGCGGGTGTCCACATTCCAGGCAGTTTCTCCGTGACGAATAGCGATGATGCGGGTGGCCTGCATTGGGGTGTCAGCCTAGAGATTAATGACCTGCAGTAAGGGGCGGGTGTGGGTGGGGAAGGTCTCTTCATCAAAGCCCTTGTCGCCGTCTGCTTCGGGCACGCCGGAGGTTCTGATGTTTTTGAAGTCGTGCCGCGTGGTGTCCATCAGGTGCGAGGGCACCACGTTTTGCAGCGCGGTAAACATGGTCTCGGTGCGTCCGGGGTATTGCTTTTCCCACTCGCGCAGCATGTTGCCAATTTGTTTGCGCTGCAGGTTCTCCTGGCTGCCACAAAGCGTGCAAGGAATGATAGGAAACTCTCGGTGCGCTGCCCAGCGGATCAGGTCTTTTTCAGCCACGTTGGCCAGCGGGCGAATGACGATGTGGCCGCCGTTGTCGCTGACCAGTTTGGGCGGCATGCCTTTGAGCTTGCCGCCAAAGAACATATTGAGAAAAAACGTTTGGATCATGTCATCGCGGTGGTGGCCCAGCGCAATTTTGGTGATTTTGAGCTCGTCAGCCACGCGGTACAAAATGCCCCGGCGCAGACGGCTGCATAGGCTGCACATGGTCTTTCCCTCGGGGATCACCTTTTTGACAATGCTGTAGGTGTCTTGCGTCTCGATATGAAAAGGCACACCCAGTGTTTTGAGGTAGGCCGGCAGGATGTGGTCTGGGAAACCGGGTTGTTTTTGGTCTAGGTTGACTGCGATCAGCTTAAACTTGATGGGCGCACGGGCCTGTAATTTAAGCAAAATATCCAGCATGGCGTAGCTGTCTTTGCCCCCTGATACGCATACCATCACGCGGTCGCCTTCTTCAATCATGTTGAAGTCGATGATGGCTTTGCCCACTTGGTGGCGCAGGCGCTTTTCCAGCTTTTGAATGTCGCGGCCAATTTTGGGTTCTTGGGCTGCTTGGGTTTCAGTCGCGCTCTCAAGCTCGGCTTCTTCGATGTCTGTCCAGACTGCACTCATTACATATTCTCCGTAGTCACTTATTTCACCACTGCCCGGTTTCAAACCGGATGGCGACTTCACAGTCGTCAAAAATTTCCAACTTGGCAATTTTGACTCGCACGCCCAGCACGCCGGGCAACTGCATCAGGCGGTTGGCCAGTTTACCGATGAGCGTTTCCAGCAAGTTGACGTGTTCGGCTGTGCATTCATTAATAATAATTTGGCGCACTTTGCGGTAATCAAGCACGCTGTTGATGTCATCGTCATGCGGCAGCAGGGGCTGTGCGCCCAAGCTGAGTTCAGCGTCAACCTGAATCGGCTGGGGGGCGATTTTCTCAAACTCAAGAATGCCCAGGTTGGCGTCAAAGCGCAAACCGGTGAGGGCGAGGGTCTGGTGACCTTGGGTGTGGGGCATGTTCATGTTGGGGTTGGCTGCAGGGCTTCACAGCAGTGAAAAATCGCGCTCGAACTTCATCAAGTGCTGGCCACCATCGACCAGGATCGTGGTGCCGGTGATGGACTGGTTGTCTAACGCAAACTTGACGGTAGCCGCCACATCTGCAGGGGTTGAGGATCGGCCAAGGGGGGAGAGCTTGTGCAGAGCCGTAAATTTTTCGTCGGTCAGCATGTGGCTGGTTAGCGTTAGCCCCGGTGCGACGCCGACCACGCGCACCAGTGGGCTCAGCGCCAAGGCCAGCATGGTGTTGGCGGCTTCTAGCGCAGCTTTGGACAGCGTGTAGCTGAAAAAATCAGGGTTTTGGTTCCAGAGTTTTTGGTCCAGTAAGTTGACCACCACGCCAAGGGGGCCGTGCTCATCAGCGTGGGCTGTGGCTTGGCGTGCCGCTAGGTGCGTGTGCAGCGCCTGCGCCAACAAAATAGGCGCACCGGTGTTGGCGCGAAAGTGCTTGTCCATGTTGGCAAAGCCAAAGGTCTCTGCGGTGTCGTGCTCAAAGGTGGACGCGCTGTTGACGATGGCGTCTAGCCTGCCCATTTGGCGGATCACCTGAGGGACGAGTTGTCGCACCTGGGATTCGTCCGTTAAATCAGCATAAAAGGAGCCGCTAGAGCCCGCCAAACGAGCACAGTCAGCTTCTGTTTTTATAGCGTCTTCAGGAGAACTGCGGTAGTGTACCGCCACCTGCCAGCCGTCTTTGGCCAACGCCAAGGCAATTTCCCGGCCCAGGCGTTTGGCAGCGCCGGTGACAAGAACAGAGCGGGGAGTAGAGGTAGGTGACATTCGGGGACAATTGGGCTACATGAAAACACCCCATAGTTTAACGAACCCACTTTGCGCTCATATTGCCAAGGACATGGAAGCCCAGGGTGGCTGGCTGGGTTTTGATGCCTTCATGGCGCAGGCCTTGTACACCCCCGGTTTGGGTTATTACGCCAATGACAGCACCAAATTCGGCACTTTGCCCCATCTCAAGCAGGCGGGTGATGAGGCGGCTGGCAGTGACTTTGTGACCGCCCCAGAGATGTCGCCTCTGTTTGGGCAAGCGCTTTGCGCCCAGATTGCGCAGGCCTTGCACATCACGCAAACCCAGGAAATTTGGGAGTTTGGTGCCGGTACTGGCGCTTTGGCACTTCAGTTGCTGGATGGTTTGGCGGCGCTTGGCCTGCCTTTGCCACGTTACACCATTGTGGATTTATCAGGGTCTTTACGTGTGCGCCAGCAACAAAAACTGGCGTCCTATGCTGGCCACGTCCGTTGGGTGGATGAATTGCCTGCCACTTTGCAAGGCGTGGTGGTGGGCAACGAGGTGCTGGATGCGATGCCGGTAAAGTTGCTGGCCCGTGTGGGTGGCGTCTGGTTTGAGCGCGGCGTGGCCTTGGGGGAAGGGGTGGCATTTGTCTGGCAAGACTGGCCCACTGAGTTGCGCCCCCCCGTGATGATTGAAGGCGAGCACGATTACCTGACCGAAATCCACACCCAGGGCGAGTCCTTCATCAGCACGCTGGCTGACAAGCTGACGGTTGGTGCGGCCTTCTTTATTGACTATGGTTTTCCAGAGGCCGAGTACTACCACCCGCAGCGCCATATGGGCACGGTTATGTGCCACCAGCACCACCGCTCTGACCCGGACCCGCTGGATCAGGTCGGTCTGAAAGACATCACCGCCCATGTCAACTTCACGGGCATTGCGCTGGCAGCCCAGGAGGCGGGTCTGAACGTGCTGGGGTATTGCACGCAAGCGAGGTTTTTGATCAACTGCGGCATCGGCCCTCTCATGGATGCCTCGCCGTTGGCGGTGCGGGTGCATGCGCAGCGGCTGCTCATGGAGCACGAAATGGGAGAGTTGTTCAAGGTGATCGGTCTTTGCAAGGGGGACCCTTGGAAGGCTTTGGGCTTTGCGCAGAGCGACCGGACCCACACGCTGTAAACCCACCCACCCACCCAAATTTCAGAAAATGCTGCGCTGGCTACTGGTTATTTTTCTTGCCTTGATCCTCATCAATGGGCTGGTGCCCTGGTTGCGTAAGCTTGGGTTTTGCAAATTGCCCGGTGATTTTTCTTTTCGGTTGTGGGGGCGGGAGTGGTACATCCCTTTGGCCACCAGCTTCCTGTTCAGCATGGTGGCGGGCGGTTTGTCCAAGTTTTTATAGGTTTCCCGGCCTGCTCATCTACTAACTATTCCCCTTTGAAAAATGAACGATTCCCTGCACCTTGTTTGCCCGCATTGCCACACCACCAACCGGGTCAAAAGTGCCGACCTGGCCAACGCGCCCGACTGTGGCAGTTGCCATGAGCCCTTGTTTGTGGCGCATTCACTGGCTTTGGATGAAGGTAATTTTGAACGCCACATCAACCGAAATCAAATCCCGGTGTTGGTGGATTTTTGGGCACCTTGGTGTGGTCCTTGTTTGCAGATGGCCCCTGCTTTTGAGCAAGCTGCCGCAAAGCTGGAGCCAGCTTTTCGCCTGGCCAAGGTGGACACCGAAGCCTGTAAAAACCTGGGTGCACGTTTCAATATTCGCAGTATTCCCACATTGGCCTTGTTTTCCAATGGTCGCGAAGTGGCGCGTCAACCTGGGGCTATAGGTGCGGCCGATATCGTTCGCTGGGCGTTGTCGTACACGCGATAAGCAGCTTACGCCAGTGGTGGAGTTGCTGTAACCAAGTGGTAACCTTTGGCACTTTGAGCGTTTAGCATCTGAGACTATGCAAAATATTACAAACCAATCTCACTCTCACGCTGACGCTCACGCTGTCGCCCTGGAAGCCGAGCCTGAAGGGCTTGGGCAGTT
>CAIMHL010000339.1 GCA_903840825.1 uncultured beta proteobacterium | reverse complement strand
CGTGGTGGTGACGCCGCTGGGTTCAAAACTCTGCCGCCCCAGCGAGGCGTTTCTTGAGTTGCTGGCCTATCCACAACTTGGCGCGTTCATCAAGGAAGTCGGCGAAGCCGTGGTTAACGATAAATGCCAACGTGTTTGACGCCGTGATGCCCTCCGCCAACCTTGATGCCGCTTGCTTTCAAGTACCCAGCCAAAGTAGCCTAGCGCCAAAAGCGCCCTCAAGCCACCCACCCAAAATTTTGCTGCTTTATGGTTCATTGCGCGAGCGCTCCTACAGCAAACTTTTGACGCTTGAGGCAGCACGATTGCTCGAAGCCATGGGTGCAGAGACCCGGGTGTTTGACCCGCTGGACTTGCCGCAGCCTGATGCCGCTCCTGACTCGCACCCCAAAGTCAAAGAATTGCGCGAATTGGCGGCTTGGTCTGAAGGCATGGTGTGGTGCTCACCCGAGCGGCATGGCGCCATGACCGGCATACTGAAAAGCCAGATCGATTGGATTCCCTTATCCGTGGGGGCAGTGCGCCCCACGCAGGGCAAGACGCTGGCAGTGATGGAGGTGAGCGGTGGCTCACAGTCGTTTAATGCCGTCAACCAAATGCGCATTCTCGGGCGCTGGATGCGCATGATCACTATCCCCAACCAAAGCTCGGTGGCCAAGGCCTTTCTCGAATTTGACGAGGCGGGCCGAATGAAACCCTCGGCCTATTACGACCGCGTGGTGGATGTGATGGAAGAGTTGATCAAGTTCACGCTGCTGACACGCGACAGCGCCCCCTACCTGGTCGACCGCTACAGTGAACGCAAGGAAAGTGCAGAAGCGCTTTCCAAACGGGTCAACCAAGCCACTATTCAGCCAAGGGTAAAACCGGATGGTGGGCCTTCAAGAGAGTAGACATAATTAGTGCACTGCTCAAACTATGTGCCAGCCCTTGTTTGCACCTCCAAGAAGGCCACCCCCCTTGAATTCTCTTTTTGCTTCACCGCGCCTCTCAGTATTCGTGTGCCTGCTCATAACTGCTCTTTGCGTTGTGCAAAGCGCCGTGCAAGCCCAAACTGTTGAAAAAACAGCTTCTCAAGTCATTCCCAGGTTTCATGAGGAAACCGAAACTGCGGGCTTGCAAAGCCGCTTTGAAGGCGAAGATGAGTTCATGGTCGGTGGGGGTGTCGCTACGTTTGATTGCAACAACGATGGATTGCCTGAGGTTTATGTCACGGCGGGCGTCAACAAGGCCAAGTTTTACCTCAACCGCAGCGCGCGCGGTGGCCCCATCAAGCTCCAGGAGGAGCGATCCGGCTTGGCGTTGACCAATGCCATAGGCGCCTATCCTCTGGATATTGATAGCGATGGCCAGATGGATTTGGTCGTGCTCCGCGTGGGGGAGGTGGAGGTGTTTCGGGGCTTGGGGGCTTGCAAGTTTCAAAGGGCCAATGACCTGTGGAATATTCACACAGGCAACGGCTGGCACACCGCGTTTTCAGCCACTTGGGAGACAGGGCAAAGCTGGCCAACGCTGGCGATTGGCACCTATGTTGACCGGAGCAAGCCGGAGTTCCCCTGGGGCAGTTGCACGCCAGGCTTTCTGTTGCGTCCCAACCCTGCGGGCAATGGCTTTGCCAATCTGACACCTCTAGTGCCTGGCCACTGCGCCTTGTCAATGTTGTTTTCTGACTGGAACCGCAGCGGCCAAACGGCACTGCGCGTGAGTAATGACCGCGAATATTACAAAAATGGCCAAGAGCAGCTCTGGTCCTTCAAGCCCGGCGAGGCACCGACTCTTTTTGGCCCTGCCCAAGGCTGGAAGCCGCTGCAAATCTGGGGCATGGGCATTGCCAGCCATGACCTTGATGGCGACGGTCGCCCGGAGGTGTTCCTGACCAGCATGGCGGACAACAAGCTGCAAAAACTCGAAGCGGGCGCAACTGGCCCCAGCTATTCTGACATCGCCTTCAAGCGCGGCGCCACCGCACACCGCCCCACTTCCGGCGGCGATATTCACCCCTCGACGGCTTGGCACGCCCAGTTTGCAGATGTCAATCACGATGGCTTGGCAGACCTCTTCATCGTCAAAGGCAATGTGTCTACCATGCCCGCCTTTGCCATGCTTGACCCCAACAATTTGCTGCTGCAGCAAGTTGACGGTACGTTTTCCGATGTAGGGCCGGCGGCCGGCATGGCCAGCGTCAAGCGTGGCCGCGGCGGGATGCTGGTCGATCTGAATGGGGACGGTATGCTGGATATGGTGGTGGTTAATCGCTGGGATAAAGCGCAACTGTGGCGCAACGTGGGCACGGGAACCGCAGAAAAACCGGTGCCCTTGGGGCCTTGGCTGCAAGTGCGGCTCCAGCAAGCCGGTGGAAACCGCGATGCAGTGGGTGCCTGGGTTGAGGTGGATCTTGGCGGGCGCATCGTGCGCCAAGAACTCACGGTTGGCGGGGGGCATGCCAGTGGTCATTTGGGCTGGATGCACTTTGGCCTTGGCACTTCGGCGGGTTTAAGTAAGCCAGTGCAAATGCGCGTTCAGTGGCCCTTTGGCGGGTTTAGCCCTTGGCAGGCGGTGTCGGCCAACCAGTTTTATGTGTTCGATAAAGAGCGTGGCATGACTTTGGTCAAGGCGCCATGAGGCGCCCTCAGAAGCTAGTAAAGATGAAAAGTATCAAAAATGCGCCTCGGCAAGTTGCCGCAATGTTTGCAGCCCTGTTTCTGGTCCTTGTTGCCAGCTTCCCACTGTCAAGTTGGGCGCAAAAGGTAACCATGTTGTCAGCCCGGCCAGCCGCTGACTACAGTGCCGAAGTGGCCACCGAGTGGTTTAAATTGGACTCCCTGATCGCCCAACAAACCCCGGGTTTTAGCCCACCAGTGGTGGCACGGGCGCTCGGTTATTTGGGGCTGACCTTGTATGAGTCTGTCGTGCCGGGGATGGCTCAAAACGTTAGCCTGAGTGGCCAGCTCAACGAGTTGGAGTCTTTGCCTTGGGCACAGCCGGATGAGCCTTTGCACTGGCCCACGGTGGCCAATGCCTCATTGGCGGCCATGAGTCGCATGATGTTCAGCAATGCGAGCCTTGAAAACAAGGCCCGCATTGATCAGCTGGAGCGTAATCTTCCCTTGAAGCTGGAGCGGGACTTTGACCCCAGCACCCTCACGCCAGACATCACGAATCGCTCGGAAACCTTTGGGCGTTTAATGGCGATGGCCATCATGACCTGGGCGCGCACCGATGGTGGGCACGAAGCTTGGGGCCCCCTACGCCGCAGCCGACAAAATTATGTACCCCCCAGCGGCCCTGGGAAATGGACCGCCACCAGCCCCGGCTTTGCGCCAGCCTTGTTGCCTTGGTGGGGCGAAGTCAGGCCATTTGTGCTCAAAGCGTCCGCGTGGTGTGAGGCGCCGCCACCGCTGGCCTACTCTGAGGAAACCACGTCCATGTTTTACAAGGAGGCCATGGAGGTTTATCAAATCAGCAACAAAGCCACCCAAGAGCAGCGCCAATTCGCACTGTACTGGGCTGACGATCCTTTGAAAACCCCAACGCCTGCCGGACATTGGGCCTTCATTGCCACCGATATCCTGAAGCTGCAAAAAGCCAATCTTGCAAAAGCAGCGGAAACTTATGTGCAGCTCAACCTCGCCATGTCCGATGCCTTTATTGCAGGTTGGCGCACCAAGTACAGCACCAATGTGCTGCGCCCCGTCACCTATGTGCAACTGGTGATTGACAGCAATTGGGTGCCAGAGTTGATGCACACGCCTCCATTCCCTGAATACCCCTCGGGTCATTCGGTGCAGTCCAGCGCGGCCGCCCAGGTGCTCGGCGCTCTTTTTGGCAGCCAAACCCCATTTACCGACAACACGCACAACGACCGTGGGTGGGGACCGCGCACTTTCAAGAGCTTCAAGGCGGCTGCTGATGAAGCCGCTTTTTCCCGGATGTACGCCGGCATTCACTTCCGTGCTGGTGTAGAGGGCGGAAAAGTACAAGGCGCCTGTGTAGCTAGCCAAGTTTTGGCGCTGAAAATCAAGCGCTGAGCGCTGAGGATAAATTTAAAGGAGGCTTGAGTTTTAGAAAAATTATTCTGTTTATAATTTATTCAGAAATAATTATTCAAAAGCTCCATGTCCACTACTGCACTAAAGCCCGCATCTGTCGAGGCGTTGATGGACGCCATCAGCCAAGAGTTTGAATCCCTGAGTCGGCAACTCAAGCTCATTGCCCGGCATGTGGAAGTCAATCGCACGCAGATTGCCATTCAATCGGTGCAGGAGATTGCGGCCAGCTGCGGCGTGCAGCCTTCGGCGGTGGTTCGGTTTTCCAAGCACTTTGGCTTTGATGGATTTACCCCCTTGCAAAAGTTGTTTCGTGAGGGCCTAGTTCAGCAAATTTCACCAGCCCGTAGCTACCAGGCGCGCATGCGCCAAGCCATAGAAGCAGGCGCCCGCAACCTCACCAGCACCGATATTGCCCATGCCCTGATTGGCGGCAGCATGGCCAGCCTGGAAGAAATGCAGGCCACGCTGGATGCCCGCGTGTTTGATGCTGCTGTGGATTTACTGGCGAACGCCGACACCATTTGGCTGATGGCCTCACGCCGCTCCTACCCGATCTCGACCTATTTGACCTACGCGCTGCAGCACACCGAAAAGCGGGTGCAGCACATCACCGCCATGGGTGGCATGCAAGAAGGCCAACTGCGGGGCATGGTGGCCAATGATGTCTTGATCGCGGTCTCATTTGCCCCCTACGCGGAAGAAACAGAAAGCATCGTGCGCCAAGCCCATGCCAAAGGCGCCCACATCATCGCCATGACCGACAGCACGCTGAGCCCCCTCAAGCGGTTTGCAACTCAAACGCTGGTGGTGCAGGAAACCAGTGTATTTGGCTTTCGTGCCCTGACCAACTCCATGGCCTTGGCGCAGAGTCTTTTTCTGGCGCTTGCGTACCGTTTGGAACTGAATTACCCACCCACCCGCATCCCTGCAGTTTGAATCTCAAGGAAAAATCATGAAAAAAGTAGCCCTCTTTGGCGCAGGCCGTATTGGTCGCATCCACGCCGCCAATTTATCCGCCATGTCCGGCATCCAACTGGTTGCGGTGAGTGACCCGGTGGAGGCCGCATGCGCTGACCTGGCCAAAATTCACGGAGCCCGCGTTGACTCCATCGACAACATTTTTGCTGACAGCAGCATTGATGCCGTCGTGATCGGCAGCCCCACCACCACCCACAGTGACCTCATCACTCGGGCAGCGCAGTCAGGCAAGCACATTTTTTGTGAGAAGCCGGTTGACCTTTCGGCTGAGCGGGCGCGGGCTTGTGCAGATGCCGTGGCCAAGGCCAACGTGGCCTGCATGATTGGATTTCAGCGCCGGTTTGATCCCACTTTCAGCGAAGCCAAAGCTCGCCTGGACCGTGGCGATATCGGCAACCCTGAGATGCTAATCATCACCAGCCGCGACCCCGGCGCGCCACCTGTGGAGTACATCAAAAACTCGGGGGGCATTTTTCGCGACATGTTGATTCACGACTTTGACGTGTTCCGCTGGATTTTGTGCGGCGATGGTGATGAAGCCGCTTGGCTGAGTGCCAGCGGTTCCTGCCTGGTTGACCCCGCCATTGGCGAGGCGGGCGACATGGACAGCACGGCGGTCACTATCAAAACCCAAAAGGGGCGCTTGTGTCAAATCAACACCACGCGTCGCGCTGCCTATGGCTACGACCAGCGTTTTGAAGTGACTGGTTCTCTGGGCATGCTGCAGTGCGGCAACCACCGCCCCAGCGAAGTGACGCAATCAGACGGCCACAACACCCGCGTTGACAACCCAGAGGCCTTCTTTTTGCAACGTTACGCCAACGCCTATCGCCTGGAAATTGAGCATTTCTTCACTCAGTTGCAAAACGGCGGCAGCTTCAAAACGACCGTGGAAGATGGCGTTCGCGCCCAAATTTTGGCAGACGCCGCCGCAGAGAGCGCCCAAACAGGGAAGGCAGTTGTATTTTGAAATCAACATTGAATTTTCCAGAGGGGCGAAAAATAGACCTGGCCTGCTTGGGTCGTCTGGCGGTTGACCTTTACGCCGAACAGTTCGGCAGCAGCCTTGAAGACGCGCGGTCCATGGCCAAATACCTTGGGGGAAGTTCTGCCAATCTGGCTTTTGGTGTGGCGCGTCTGGGTTCAAAAAGCGCCATGATTTCCCGCGTGGGAAATGAGCAGATGGGCCGCTTCCTGCTGGCGTCCTTGCAGCAAGAAGGCTGCGATACCAGTCAGGTGCAGATTGACCCTGAGCGACTGACGGCACTGGTGTTACTGGGCATTAAAGACCGCGATACTTTCCCACTCTTGTTCATGCGGGAGAACTGTGCCGACATGGCGCTGGATGCCGACCTGATGGACGGCGACTTTATGGCACAGTGCCGCGCACTGGCAATCACCGGCACGCACCTCTCAACCCCGACCACCTTGCGGGCCGCCAAAGCCTCACTGAGGTATGCCAAAGCTCACGGTGTCATCCGCGTGCTGGATATTGATTACCGCCCGGTACTTTGGGGGCTGACGCCCAGAGGCGCTGGGGAAAACCGCTACGTGGCCGATGCCCAAGTCACCCTGCAACTGCAAGCCGTGTTGCCCGAGTTCGATTTGCTGGTGGGCACTGAAGAAGAGTTTTTTATTGCCGGTGGTGTGGCAGACGATTTAATCGCCAGCTTGTGCGCAGTTCGTGCGCTGACGGCGGCGACGCTGGTGGTCAAGCGTGGCGCTTTGGGTTGTTGCGTGATCGAAGGCGCTATCCCCACCAACATCAACGACGCCCCTACTTTTCATGGTGAGCGCGTTGAGGTGCGCAATGTTTTAGGTGCGGGAGATGCGTTCTTATCCGGCCTGATGGCCAGTTTGCTACAGGGCAAAGACTGGGCGCAAGCCACCCAAGTGGCCAATGCTTGCGGAGCCATTGTGGTCTCACGCCATGCCTGCTCCGCTGCCATGCCTACGCCGGCTGAGCTGGACCACTGGTTTCATGGCAGTCGCAACCCCAAGGTCGATGCAGACCAAGCCTTGGCCCATCTGCACCGGGTGACGGCCCCGCGCCCTGACTGGCAAGAACTGTGCGTGATGGCGTTTGACCACCGCAGCCAGTTCTATGACTTGGCCCGCGAGGCTGGGGCCTCGGAGTTGCGTATCCCCCAGCTTAAAAAACTGCTGGTACAAGCCGCTGCCGTGGTGGAGAAAAGCCATGCTTTGCACGGCCAAACTGGCGTTCTCATTGACGGTGGCGACTACGGCTCGGAGGCCTTGGCCAGTGCCACGGGTCGGGGCTGGTGGGTGGGGCGACCGGTAGAGTTTCCAGGCTCACGGCCATTGCGGTTTGATGGTACGCGCTCCATTGGCAGTGCTTTGGTGCACTGGCCAAGCGAGCAAGTGGTCAAGTGTCTGGTGTTTTATCACCCTGACGATGCGTTTGCATTGCGGCTGGAGCAGGAGCAAAAAGTTCTGGAGTTGTGGGAGGCCACGCGCCAAAGTGGGCACGAGTTGTTACTTGAAATCATCACGCCGGCGGCGCTCACGCCCGCAGGCACGCAAGATGCGGCGGTCCTGCGCGCCGTCAAGCGGTTTTACAACCTGGGTGTCAAGCCCGAGTGGTGGAAACTGGCCCCCATGCAATCAGCAGGCTGGACAGATTTGGCGGCCTTGGTGCATGAGCGCGACCCGTATTGCCGGGGTGCGGTTATTTTGGGGCTCAATCAACCGCTACAAGCACTGGCCGCCAGCTTTGCGCAGGCCAACAATCCTGTGGTCAAGGGGTTCATGGTGGGCCGCACTTTGTGGGCGTCGCCATCGCTTCGCTGGCTCAAAAACGAGCTTGACGACGCTTCATTGGTCGCTGAAGTTGCGGCCAATTATGTGGTCCTGGTTCAAGCGTGGCGGGCACGCCACGGTGCATCAAGCGGTGTTAATCAATCATAAAAGGCCAGCTGGAAAACTTGTATGAAAACCATCAAACTCACGACCTCCCAGGCCTTGGTTCAACATCTGGCCGCCTTGCGTGTTGAAATGCACGATGGCAGCACAGCGCCCTATTGCGCGGGTGTATTTTCCATCTTTGGCCACGGCAACGTTGCCGGGCTTGGCGAGGCGCTTTGGGCCAGCCGAGCAGAAATAGCCACCTACCGTGCGCACAACGAACAAGGCATGGCCCATGCCGCCGTCGCCTTTAGCAAAGCGCAATTCCGTCAGCGCATCATGGCCGTGAGCAGCTCCATAGGCCCAGGGGCTACCAACTTGCTGACAGCGGCAGCACTGGCGCACGTCAACCGCTTGCCTGTGCTTTTGCTCCCAGGTGATACGTTTTGTTCCCGTGCCCCAGATCCTGTTTTGCAACAACTAGAGGACTTTTCGCAGGGCGACTTGAGTGTCAATGACGCCTTCCGTCCGGTTACCCGTTACTTTGACCGCATCACGTCGCCGATGCAGCTCTTGACTGCTTTGCCGCGTGCTATTGCGGTGATGACCGACCCTGCCAGTTGCGGGCCTGTTTGCCTCTCCTTGCCACAAGATGTGCAGACCTTTGCTTTTGACTGTCCCGAAGATTTCTTGCATCCCGAGGTGATCCGGTTCCGGCGCCCGCCAGCAGACAGCGGCCAACTTGAGCGTGCTTGTGCGTTACTGCGCAGCGCCAAGCGTCCGGTGATCGTTGCAGGAGGTGGTGTCCTTTATAGCCAGGCTTGGGACGCGTTGCGCGTCTTTGCTGAAACGCATGGTATTGCGGTGATGGAGACCCAGGCAGGCAAAAGCAGCTTACCGTGGGACCATCCCTTGAATATGGGTGCAGTAGGCGTCACGGGATCTCCTGCAGCGAATGATTTGGCCTCGCAAGCTGATGTGGTGCTGGCCATCGGGACCCGGTTGCAGGATTTCACAACAGGCTCTCACACCTTGTTTGCCAACGCACAAATTCTGAGCCTCAACGTGAACAGCCCAGACGCTACCAAACTGAAGAGCTTGCCCTTGGTGGCCGATGCCCGGGTCGGATTGAAGCAGCTTAGCGATGCGTTGCAAGGCTGGAAAGCCGATGATGCATGGACTGCACTCGCGATTGCCAGCGCCGCGCGTTGGGTTCAGCGCGTCACCCAGCTCACCACGGCGACCCCCGCAGAATCACTCCCCTACGATGCCGAGGTGATTGGAGCCGTACGAGATTCTTTGTCAAGCGAAACCCAGGGCAGTGCCCGGCATGATGTGGTGGTGTGCGCGGCAGGCACGCTGCCCGCTGAGTTGCACAAACTTTGGCGCGCATCTTTACCCGGCAATTACCATATGGAATACGGATTTTCTTGTATGGGCTACGAGATAGCCGGCGGCTTGGGCGTCAAGATGGCCCGGCCTGCACAAGAGGTTATCGTCATGGTGGGCGATGGTTCCTACATGATGATGAATTCGGAAATCGCCACTTCCGTCATGCTGGGTAAAAAGCTGATCATTGTGGTGCTCGATAACCGGGGCTACGGCTGTATCCAGCGTTTGCAACTTGCCACAGGCAGCCCGCATTTCAATAATATGCTGGACGACTGCATCCCTGAGGGAGGGCAACCCAGCGACATTGATTTCGCTCTGCACGCCCGAAGCATGGGGGCCGATGCGGTGCACGTCGCCAATGTGGCTGAGCTCAAATCAGCCATGACGCTTGCGCGTGCGGCAACCAAGACTCAGGTACTTGTTATAGACACCACCCACACACGCACCACAGAAGATGGGGGCTGCTGGTGGGAGGTGGCGATACCGGAGGTGTCTGAGCGCGCGCAAGTGCACCATGCCCGGGCGCGCTATGAAGCCGCCATAAAAAATCAGACTCATTAATCAAAAAGGAACAGAGCATGAACTGGAATGTACGCATTGGCATCAACCCCATCAGCTGGATGAACGACGACCTTCCCGCGCTGGGAGGCGAAACCTTGCTGGAGACCGCACTCGCTGAAGGCAAGGAAATTGGGTACAAGGGTTTTGAGCTGGGTAACAAGTTTCCCAAAGATGGACCTGGTCTCAAAGCCAAGCTGGATGAGTTTGGTCTGGCCTGTGTTTCAGGCTGGTACTCAGGATTTTTGGCTGAAGTGGCCCCTGGCCAAAGCCATGCCAACGCTGTTGCGCAAGAGGTGCAGCGTTGTCAGGCACACATGTCAAAACTGCAGTACAACGGTGCACGGGTCGTGGTCTACGGCGAGTGTGCAGGCACCATTCAGGGCAGCATAGAGACGCCCTTGGCCAAGCGCCCGCACTTTGCGACCGAAGCGTTATGGATTGCTTACGGCGAGCGTTTGAATAATTTTGGCGCTCACCTGCAGTCCACCTATGGCATTACTTTGGCCTATCACCACCACATGGGGGCTTATGTTGAATCGCCCGCAGATATCGATCACCTGATGGCGGTGACGGACCCGAAAAAAGTCGCGCTTTTATTTGATACCGGCCATGCTTACTTTGGGGGTGCGCAAGACCCAGTCGTCATGCTGAAAAAGCATATTCATCGCGTAGTGCATGTGCACTGCAAGGATGTGCGCCCAACGGTCATTGCCCAAGCGCGCAATGATGGCTGGAGTTTTTTGTCGGGCGTGATCAACGGCACCTTCACGGTGCCTGGCGATGGCGTCATTGATTTTGAGTCTGTACTCGGCACATTAAAAGAGGCCGGTTACGAAGGCTGGTTGGTCGTTGAGGCCGAGCAAGACCCCGCAGTCGCACCGAGTTATGTATATGCGAAAAAGGGCTTTGATACCTTGCATGCCATCGTGCAAAGCCTGAACCGGAGCCACTAGCATGGTTAGCCCATTATTGGTTAAAGCAGCGCCTATAGGGCGTGAAATTGTGAATGTCACCCCTGCGCGTGCGGGTTGGACGCATGTGGGCTTTCGTGCAGTGCGCTTGGGCCAAGGCGAATCTGAAGCCTGCAATACGCAAGACCGGGAGCTGTGCCTGGTGGTATTGACGGGGACCGTGACCGTCACGGTTGACGGCCTGGTTTATGCCGATTTAGGTAAGCGCCACAGTGTCTTTGACGACCTTGCCCCCGCGGCCATCTATATTCCTGCCGGCAAAGAGGCCAACATCCTGGCCCAGACCAACGCCGAGCTCGGCCTGTGTACAGCACCGTCAGACCAAGCGGTGCGTGGCGTGCATGTCATCGATTCGGCCGCCATGCGCAGAACGACGCGAGGCCAGGGCGCCAACACCCGTTATGTGTGCGACATACTGCCCCACGACGACCCAATCGCGGCCCACTTGCTGGTCGTCGAAGTGATGACGCCAGCAGGCCATTCGTCGAGTTACCCGCCGCACAAGCACGACCTCGAAGAGCCGCCGCTTGAAACCCAGTTGGAAGAAACCTACTACCACCGCCTGAATCCGCCGCAAGGCTTCGCCTTTCAGCGGGTTTACACCGATGACCGCTCGATTGATGAAGCCTGCGCTGTTGAAGATCATGATGTGGTGATGGTGCCCCGGGGTTATCACCCTGTCACAGCCCCGTATGGCTACGACTTGTACTACCTCAACGTCATGGCGGGGCCGCACCGGTTTTGGGTGTTCAGGAATGATCCTGCCCACGAGTGGATGCTGTCTGCAGCACCTCTTGCCACCTTAAAAGGTCTTTAATTGACGTCACAAGCGTGTTACTACTCGTTTCCCCTAGTGTGAAATAGGCGGCATATGGTGGATACTTCGTTTGCTGGGTGAACTAAATCAAATCCAGTAGGGTTTGGTCGCTTAGTCGTGAATTTAACTTGATGCCCTGCAGGGCTAATATTTTGGAGACAACAATGAACTTTAAACGTCAACTTACCGCAGTGGCACTGGCAATTGCCGCCACATCATCCTTCGGACAACTGGTTGTTGGTGTCAGCTATGACGCATTTGCAGAGGAGCGCTGGAAAACTGACGAAGCCGCTATCAAGGCTGAGTTGGCCAAATCAGGTGCCAAATACATCATGTCTGACGCAGGTGCTTCTACTGAAAAGCAGTTGTCAGATATCGACGGTTTGATCGCCAAGGGCGCTAAAGTCCTGATCATTTTGGGCCGTGACAAAGACGCTATCTTGCCTGCAGTTAAAAAAGCGGCACAGTTGAAAATCCCAGTGATTGCCTACGATCGTTTGTTCGAAGCACCAGGCGTTACTTACATCACGTTTGACAACAAAGAAGTGGGTCGTATGACGGCTCGTGCTATTTTGGCTGTCAAGCCAAAAGGCAACTACGCCATCATCAAAGGCGATCCAGGTGACGCAAACGCCAACTTCCTGCGCGAAGGTCAGGGCGAAGTGTTGGCTGATGCCATCAAAAAAGGTGATGTCAAGATTGTTGGTGAAGAGTTCACTTCTGGCTGGAATCCCCAGAACGCCCAGAAAAACATGGAACAAATTCTGACTAAAAACGGCAACAAAGTTGACGCCGTAGTCGCTCAGAATGACGGCATGGCTGGCGGCGTTGTCGCTGCTTTGACAGCCAAGGGTCTGCAAGGCATCCCCGTGTCCGGCCAAGATGGTGACCACGCTGCGCTGAACCGCGTTGCCTTGGGAACCCAGACCGTCTCCGTCTGGAAAAACTCTGCTGACCTCGGCACCGCTGCAGCCAAAGCTGCTGTGGAGCTGGGCGCAGGCAAGGCCGTCACTGGTGCAGCTGATTGGGCCGGCGGCGAGAAGAAAGTCACACTGAAATCCATCTTCCTGAAGCCTATCCCAGTGACTGCGTCAAATCTTGACGTGGTTCTGAAAGCCGGCTACATCAAGAAAGACGCACTGTGCAAAGGTGTTGATGCAGCCAAGGTAGCTGTGTGTAAATAAACACTGGATTTAACAGTCAGGTGAGTAGGATGCCGCGGGCTTTATGCCCGCGGTTTCGTTTCTAAGTTGAATTGGGGAAATGTCGATGAATACTGCTTTTCAGTCGATCAAGCGCGCGCAAGTCGATTGGCGCATGGTGTTGATGTCCGCCGTGCTGGTCGTTATAGCACTTGTTTTTAATATTCTTTCGGAGGGCATCTTCATGTCCTCCGAGAACCTTTACAACATTGCCCAGCAGACGGCTGTCGTGGGTATTTTGGCAACGGTCATGGTGCTCATCATCGTGACGCGCCACATTGACCTCTCTGTAGGTTCCGTCATGGGTTTTGTAGGTGTGTTGATTGCCTACCTGATGTACACCTCAAATTGGTCCTGGCAGGCGGCTAGCCTGACAGGTCTTGGTGTTGCTATTGCCGTGTCCATGTACCAAGGTGCGTTAGTGGCGTTTTTTCGTGTACCGGCCTTTGTCGTCACGTTGGGCGGCCTGATGTCGTTTCGCGGGGCTGCCTATTTGGTGGCCGATGGAAAGACGCAGCCGATTTCTGACCCATTTTTTCTGAAGCTTGGTGGGGGTTACAACGGGGGTATTGGCACCACAGCAAGCTGGGTAATTGGCGCTATTATTTGCGCAGGCTTGTTGGTTGCCATGCTCAACAAGCGCCGTGCCAAAAAGAATTACGGCGTTCCCACCAACCCCATTGCTCTGGATATCGGTATCGTCCTGATTCCGATGGTGATCGTGCTCGGCTTTGTGGCTGTCATGAACTCTTACCAAATCCTGAATAAGCCCGAGGCGCAGGGAATTCCTATCCCCGTTCTGATCTGGGGCGCTGTCGCTCTATTTATGTCATTTTTGGTCCATCGCACCCGCTTTGGTCGCTATATTTTTGCCATGGGTGGCAACCCGGACGCCGCTGAACTGGTGGGTATTCCAGTGCGCCGCGTCACGATGTTGTTGTTTGTCTTGTTGGCTGTTTTGACCACCATTGCTGCCATTGTGGCCATCTCGCGCTTGAATGCCGGTACTAACTCATTGGGCAACAACGCTGAGCTGCTGGTGATTGCGGCTACCGTTATTGGCGGTACTGCGCTGGCAGGCGGAAGTGGAACCATCATTGGCTCCGTCCTCGGAGCCTTGATCATGCAGTGCATTGACTCGGGCATGTTGCTGCTGGATGTGTCCATTGGAACTCGTTATATCGTTATTGGCCAAGTCCTCATTGCCGCCGTCGTATTTGATGTGGCCTACCGTAAGTGGACAGGAGAAGCACTGTGACCAACACCTCAACCCCTACCAACCCTGGAAGCCCCGTGGACACTTCGCGCTGCCTGGTCGAACTACGTAACATCAAAAAAGCATTTGGCGGTGTCCATGCGGTTGATAACGTGAGCTTGAATCTTTACCCTGGCGAAGTGGTGGCCGTTCTTGGTCATAACGGCGCAGGTAAATCCACGCTCATGAAAATGCTCGCGGGTGCGTACCCCATTGACAGCGGAGATGTGCTCATTTCTGGTGAAAAAGTCAGTGTTCGCTCCCCTGCTGACGCCCAGGCGCTGGGTATTGAATCCATCTACCAAACCCTGGCACTGGCCGACAACCTTGACTCAGTGGCCAATTTATTTCTGGGCCGAGAACTGCTGACCATGTGGCGCACGCTGGATGATCACCGCATGGACGCGGAGGCCCGCAAAGTCTTTCACCGCTTGAATAAAAACTTCACCAACGTTCGCATTCCGGTGCGTCGTTTGTCGGGTGGACAGCGTCAGGTGGTGGCCATTTCACGCGCTATTTATTTCAATGCCCAAATTCTGATCATGGATGAGCCCACGGCTGCTTTGGGTCCTGAGGAAACCGCGATGGTGGGTAATTTGATTCAGCAGCTCAAGGCCGAAGGTGTGGGTATTTTCCTTATTAGCCATGACATGCATGACGTCTTCGCACTCAGCGATCGTGTGGCGGTTATGAAAAATGGCCGTATGGTGGGTACTTACAACACCAAGGACGTGACAGAGGATGAGGTGCTCGGGATGATCATCAGCGGTAAAAAACCGGATGGTAAATCGCAGGCCCCCCGCCCGCCTGGCCAGCAGTTGTAGCTTATGAAGGTTACCGCTGATCAGCAGCTGGTCAGACGGATCAACCGCAGCCTGGTGTTGCGGCTGATCAGAAGTCAAGCAGGTTTATCTCGCGCCAAATTGGCCGCCCAGATTGGGTTGACCAAGTCTACGATCAGTTCGCTGGTCAGCGAACTGATCGAAGAGCGGTGGCTCACCGAGTCGCCGACAACACCGGCTCTGGGAATGGGCAGGCCCTCAACGCCACTGCAACTCGATACCCAGTCGCGTGGCTGGGTCGGGGTTGAGGTGGCAGTGGGGACCTTGCGCGTTGTCGCCATTACCTTGGTTGGTCATGTTTTTTGGACTCTGGAAGAGCCGCTTCTGAGCAAGGAGCCGGACCAGGTTTGTGCTCAAACAGCGCGCATGGTGGCGCTTGCCAACGCGCAAATGCAAGCCAACTCCATTTTGCTCGCTGGTGTGGGCGTAGGTATACCCGGAGCTGTTGACGAGGCGGCTGGCCGCGTGCGGTTTGCCCCAAACCTGGGTTGGCGTGATGTGGATATTTTGCTCAAATTGCGCTTGGCCCTGGCACGCGTTGGCATTACAGAAGTGGCAGTTCATGTTCAAAACGAAGCCGATACGGCAGCCCTGAGTGAGTACGAGTTTTCAGAAGTCGAGGCTGAACACCCACTGATTTTTGTTACCTGTGATGTGGGCGTAGGTGCTGGCATCGTGATGAATGACCGGTTGTTCACAGGTGCTCATGGCATGGCGGGAGAAGTTGGGCACAGCATTCTTGAGATCAATGGCCCTTTGTGTTCCTGTGGGCGCCAAGGCTGTGTTGAGGCGTTTATCGGGGCGAGCGCTTTAAGCAACATGAATGATCCAAGTGATGGCGGGCATTACTTGGGCGTGCTCCTGCAGAATCTCTGCGCCACATTTGATCCCGGCGTTCTCGTGCTGGGCGGTGCCTCTTGCGTGGTTTATCCCAATTTGGTGCAGGTCGCTGTCACCGTTTTGCATCAATATGCCAAAGACGCGGGAAATCCACCCCCCGTTGTGCGGCACGCACGTTATGGTTTATTGGCCGCAGCTGTGGGTGCCGCCGCCTTGGTGCTACACCATGACCTGCGCCCAATGCGCAGCGCATCGTTCCCAGGGCATACCCTGGCGGTTGGAGTGCCTACTGGGCCTACCTGATCGTTTGATTTTTAAATTTCACCTCACTGGGTTTAAACCATGTTTCTTGGTATCGATATTGGCACTTCAGAAGTTAAAGTACTCCTGCTCAGTGACGCCCATGAGCTCATCGGCACTGCCGGAGTTCCTCTAACGGTTTCACGACCGCATCCGGGCTACAGTGAACAGCATCCTCATGACTGGTGGCAGGCAACACAACAAGCGCTCGCCCAACTGCGCTTGTCCCAGCCAGCAGCGTATGCACGGGTCAAGGGCATCGGCCTTTCCGGGCAAATGCATGGCGCTGTATTGATCGATGCCAACGACTCGGTCTTGCGTCCGGCGATTCTTTGGAATGACACCCGTTGCGCACTGGAGTGCGAGGAAATGATGGCCGAGTTACCCGGTCTGCCTGAACTGGCCGGAAGCCTCGCGATGCCCGGTTTTACGGCGCCAAAACTTCGCTGGCTGGCTCGCCACGAGCCAGCGGTTTTTTCTCGCGTTGCCAAGGTCTTGTTGCCCAAAGACTACGTTCGCCTGATGCTCACAGGAGACTACGTGACCGACATGTCGGATGCCAGCGGCACACTGTGGCTCGATATTGAAAAACGGGCCTGGTCTGATGACTTGCTGGCCCTGACCCAACTGACTCAAAAGCACATGCCCCGACTCGTCGAGGGCAGCGAAGCAGGTGGTCAACTCAAAGCCGATGTCGCCCAGCAACTCGGTCTGCACCCGGGCATTGTGGTGGCTGGCGGTGCGGGTGATAACGCGGCCAGTGCGGTTGGTATGGGGGCTATGGACAGCGGACAAGGCTTTTTATCGTTGGGAACGAGTGGTGTGCTGTTTGTGGTCACGCCCCGCTTTCAACCCAATGCGGCCAGCGCTACCCATGCGTTTTGTCATGCGCTCCCCCATCGTTGGCACCAGATGAGCGTGATGCTGTCAGCGGCCAGCGCACTTCAATGGGTGACGGGCTTGTTGGGTGCCAGTTCTGAGGGTGTGTTAACTGAAAAAGCCGGTGCCTTGAGCCTGTCGCAACGCCAGGCAGCACCGCTCTTTTTACCCTACCTGGGTGGCGAGCGAACGCCACACAACGATGCCGATGTACGGGGCAGTTTTCATGGCCTCAGCTTTGACACCGATGCTGCCAACCTTGCTTACAGCGTGATGGAAGGCGTCACGTTCGGTTTGCGCGATGGGTTAATGGCGCTCAACGCGGCTGGAAGTGTGGTCCAGCGCTTATCGCTCGTGGGTGGTGGTGCGCGCAGCACCCTGTGGGCGCAGCAACTGTCATCGGCCTTGAATATCGAGATCGTGACGCACGGCAGTTCAGCCGTCGGTGGTGCTTTGGGTGCCGCCCGCTTGGGCTGGTTGGCCACGGGCGCCTCCACTTCAGAGGTGTGCCTTAGCCCGCCCGTTGAAGCGATATTCAGCCCTGACCCGCAAGAGCAGCACATGTTGCTGGCGCGCTACGAGCGCTTCAAGAACTTGTACCCAGCCCGAAGTTAAAGCCAATCGTCGATTCGACGAATGCACAGTTTGAGTAGTTTCCCTCCTATTATTTAAGGACCTTTTATGACCCAATATTTTGCCAATGTGAACCCAGTTGTTTATGAAGGTCCCCAGTCCAGCAACCCCCTGGCTTTCAAGTGGTACGACCGTAACCGCTTGGTGATGGGCAAGCGCATGGAAGAGCACCTGCGCTTTGCGTCTTGCTACTGGCACAGCTTCTGCTGGAATGGACTCGATCCGTTTGGGGGTGATACCTTCATGCGCCCTTGGCACCATATGTCAGACCCCATGGCTGCTGCCAAGGTCAAGGCGGATGTCGCTTTTGAGTTCTTCTCCAAACTAGGCGCGCCTTATTACTGCTTTCACGACCGTGATGTGGCACCTGAGGGCGCAACGCCTCAGGAGAGCGTCAACAACCTGCGTGAAATGGTGGATATTTTGGGTGCCAAGCAAGAAGCAACCGGCATGAAGCTGCTGTGGGGCACGGCCAATTTGTTCAGTCACCGACGGTTCATGTCGGGCGCATCCACCAACCCCAATCCTGAAATATTTGCGTTAGGCGCATTGCAGGTCAAAGAGGCGATGGATGCCACCCTCAAACTCGGGGGCGCCAACTACGTGTTGTGGGGCGGCCGTGAAGGCTACGAGACCCTGCTCAACACCCGCATTGGTCATGAGCTTGACCAAATGGGCCGTTTCCTGAATATGGTGGTTGAGTACAAACACAAGATTGGGTTCAAAGGCGCTATTTTGCTGGAGCCCAAACCACGGGAGCCCTCCAAGCACCAGTACGATTTTGACACCGCCACCGTCTATGGCTTTCTGTGCCGCTACGGCCTTGAGAAAGAAATCAAAGTCAATATTGAGGCCAACCACGCCACCCTTGCCGGGCATAGTTTCGAGCACGAAATTGCAGTGGCCAACGACTTGGGCATTTTTGGCTCTATCGACATGAACCGCGGCGACATGCAGTGCGCTTGGGATACAGACCAGTTTCCCAACAGCATCCCTGAGACGGCCCTCGCGATGTACCTTATCTTGAAAGGCGGCGGGTTCTCCACGGGAGGGATCAACTTCGATGCCAAAGTGCGTCGCCAGTCGATTGACCCCGAAGATATGTTCTACGGTCACATTGGGGGCATGGATGTCACGGCACGGGCACTCCTGATTGCTGAGCAAATGCTGCTGGATGGCAAGCTTGAGCAACAGGTCGATGCACGCTACGCCGGCTGGAAAGACGGATTTGGGCAAGATGTGCTGAATGGCAAGATGACGCTGGACGCCGTTGCGACCCGCGTGCTGACCAACAACACCGATACCATGCCGGTTTCAGGGCGCCAAGAGCACCTTGAAAACCTCCTGAACAGCTACCTCTGAACGTAACTTTTACCGCCTTCCCTCATGACTACATTGCAGCAGTTCCTAACGGTATTTTTCAGCTTCAAAGCGTATGTGATGCTGCCCATCATCATTTTGATGATTGCGCTAGCGGTGCGCTTGCCGCTCCGGCGGGCGCTGATGAGTGCCGTGGCACTGGCTGCCGGGTTTGCCGGTGTGTTTATTGCGTTTAATTTCTTTGTCGCCAACATCAGCCCTGCGGTGGAGCAGTTGTCTGCCGTGCGCGGGTTGCACTTCACGGTGCTTGATGTGGGCTGGCCCCCGTTGGCTGCCATCACCTGGGCCTCGCCCTTGGCGGCCATTTCAATTCCTTTGATTTTGGTCGTCAATTTGTTGATGCTGGCTACCGGCCTGACCCGCACTATCTACATCGACATCTGGAACTACTGGCACTTTGCGATGGTGGGCGCCTTGGTGCTCACCGCATCAGGCAGCATGCTGCTGGGTTTGTCGGCCACCTTGCTCGTGGCCATTTATTGCTTCAAGATGGCGGAGTGGACGGCGCCTGATGTGGAGCGTGAAATGGGCCTCAAAGGCATTGCAGCTTCACCGCTGTCGGTGAACGGCTGGGTGCCATACGTGGCCGTGTTTGATTGGCTCCTGGACCGCACCCCCATCTTGCGCAGCATGAATTACAACCCTGAGAAAAACGCGTCCAAAAAAGACGATGACAGCTACAGCTGGGTTGCCTTGTTAAGTGAACCGATGGTGATTGGCTTCTTGATGGGGCTGGCGCTGGCCTTGGCCGCCGGTTATGGCATCAAGGAAACCCTGGAGATGAGTGTTCACATTTCAGCGGTCATGTTCTTGCTGCCCAAAAGCGCGGGCTTGATCGGCGAAGCCATGATGCCGATCACCACCGCCCTGCGCGGGCAGGTGGAGCGCCACTTCCCCAGCCGAAAAAATCTGATTGTTGCCTTGGACACAGGCTTCCTCATGGGGCACAAATCCATCATCATGACGGGTCTGATTTTGATGGCGTTGGCCATCCTGATTGCGCTGGTTTTGCCCGGGAACAAGGTGCTGCCTCTGGGGGATCTGCCCAATCTGATCTCGGTCATGGCGCTTTCCGTGTTGATGTTTCGCGGCAACGTGTTTCGCGCCGTGTTGGCGGGCATTCCCGTGATCGTGATCTTTTTGATGATCTCGTCCGAGATGGCGCCCTTGTTCACCGATCTGGCAAGAAAAACGCCCTCATTTGAAGCCGGTGGGGCCGGCCTGATCACGGCCTTCACCGATGGCGGCAACCCGATCCGTTTCCTGGTCTTCCATTTGTACCAAGGCAAACTCTGGGCAGTGGTTGCATCAGCCCTGTTGCTGGTGTCGACCTATTTTGCATGGGTCAGATTCAAGCACCTCTCTGCCGCGCACATCAAGGCTGCCTAAATTTGGCGCCTTGCTAACTGGCTTTTGCCGCAATTTGGCGACAAAGTGCGGCCAGTGGTACCGCCTGGATATCGTGCCCGAGCGGAAAACTTTCTTGCCCGGGATAGACCACCCATTTGCGGGCAGGGGTCAAGTCTTCACAGGCGGCATGAAAACCGCGCTCTACCTTGGGCGTCAAGCTGCGTTTGATCTCGATAGCCCAAAGCTCACCCGAGGGCCAAGCCAGCAGCAGGTCAATTTCTGCGCCTGCGCTGGTGCGGTAAAAAAAGGCCTGGGCGCGGGTGCCGACGCTTGAGAGTAGATTTTCCAACACAAAGCCCTCCCAGCTCGCGCCCACAATGGGATGCGACACCACCGCCTCCTTATCGCCCAGGTCTAAAAGCGCATGCAGCAAACCACTGTCGCGGATGTAAACCTTGGGTGATTTGACCAAGCGTTTGCCCACATTGGCGTGCCACGGTTGAAGACGACGCACCAACAGCAGGTCACACAGCAGGTCGATATAGCTTTGGGCGGTTTTGGCGTCCACCCCCAAGTTGCGCGCCAACTGGGCGACATTGAGCAGGCCACTTTGATGGTGTGCCAGCATGGTCCAAAAACGGCGCAAAGTTTCGGCGGCAATGCGAGGTCCAAATTGAGGAATATCTCGCTCAAGGTAGGTGCGGATGAAGTTTTGCCGCCAGCGCAGGCTTCTTGCATCGCTGGGTGCGGTGAAACTTTCAGGGAAACCGCCACGCAGCCACAAGGCATCCATCGGGTCGGCACCGGTCTCCAGAATGTTTAAAGGACCCAGCTCTAGGTAGGCAATGCGCCCCGCCAGTGTTTCCCCGGATTGTTGCAACAACTCAAGCGAGGCTGAACCCAGCAACAGGTAAAGGCCGTGGCCTTGGCCAGCGCGGCGGGCCTGGTCAATAAGCCCGCGCAGGACGGGAAACAAACCCGGCGCTCGGTGAACTTCATCAACGATGACCAGCTTGTCCAGGTGATCTGTCAGGTACAGCTCGGGCTGCGCCAACTTCGCCCGGTCGCGCTCGGATTCAAGGTCTAAATAAATGCTCGGGCGCACCTGCGCCACAGACAAAGCCAAGGTGGTTTTCCCCACCTGGCGTGGCCCCAACAGGGCAATGGCCGCAGAGTGCTGAAGCTCTTCAAGCAGTTCAGTACGTAGATTTCTTTGATACATCCTCGCAATTATGGAGTTTCATTCCATGAATTGCAAGGTTAAATTAAATCGTCATTCGGCGCAATTCAAACCCCGCGCGCCCGATCCGCCTTGAATTGAAGCTGAAATTGCGCAAAAGTGCCCGCATCCAAGGCGGCGCGCACTTCGGTCATCAGGTTCAGGAAGTAGTGCAGGTTGTGGATGCTGGCCAGCATGGGGCCGAGCATTTCGCCGCAGCGGTCCAGGTGGTGCAGGTAGGCACGGCTAAAGCCGCCGCGTCCGCCTTGCGCCCAAGTTACGCCGTTGCCATCCACTGTGGTGGGCAGCGCCTGGCCCGCGCAGGCGTAGCAGGTGCAGGTGGCGTCCAGCGGTTGCTCGTCCATTTTGTGGCGGGCGTTGCGAATTTTGAGGTCGCCAAAGCGGGTAAACAGCGTGCCGTTGCGGGCGTTGCGGGTCGGCATCACACAGTCAAACATGTCCACGCCCTGGGCCACGCCCTCCACCAAATCTTCGGGTGTGCCCACGCCCATCAGGTAGCGCGGTTTGTGCGCCGGCAGCTGGTTCGGCGTGTGCGCCATGATGCGAAGCATTTCGTCCTTGGGCTCGCCCACACTCACACCGCCCACGGCGTAGCCGGGGAAATCCATGTCCACCAACTGCTCCAGCGACTCCTGGCGCAGGTGCTCAAACATGCCGCCTTGCACAATGCCAAACAGCGCGTTGGGGTTTTCCAGCTTGGTAAATTCTGCCTGGCAGCGCTTGGCCCAGCGCAGGCTTAGCTCCATCGAACTGCGGGCTTCGGCCTCGGTGGTGAGCTGGCCCTTGGTTTTGGGCTCTACGGAGATGTAAGGCGTGCATTCGTCAAACTGCATCACGATGTCGCTGTTGAGCACGGTCTGGATTTGCATCGAAATCTCGGGCGTTAAAAACAGTTTGTCACCGTTGACGGGGCTGGAGAACTTCACGCCTTCTTCGGCAATCTTGCGCATCTCGCCCAGGCTCCACACCTGAAAACCACCCGAGTCGGTCAAGATCGGTTTGCTCCACTTCTCAAACTGGTGCAGGCCGCCAAACTTGGCCATCACATCCAGCCCGGGGCGCATCCACAAATGGAAGGTGTTGCCCAGGATAATCTGCGCGCCCATGTCTTCCAGGCTGCGCGGCGTCACGCCTTTGACCGTGCCGTAAGTGCCCACTGGCATAAAAATGGGGGTTTCCACCACGCCGTGGTTGAGCGTGAGGCGGCCACGACGGGCGTGGCTGGTGGGGTCGGTGGCAAGTAGGACAAATTGAAGCATGAAAAAATTCCGAAGTGGCCCATTCGGGCAAGCCGTGATTTTAGAAGCTTGCCCCGCGCCCTTGTCAAAACGTGCGCTTTACTGTCTAATTGCTTTACTTTTTAATTTGTAAAGGATTTGCTATGCAAGCACAAGCTATCGTTTCAAGCAAAGGCCAGGTCACCCTGCCAGCCGCCATGCGGGCCAAGCTGGGGATTGGCCCCGGCTCACACATTCAATTTGAGGTGCGCGGGCAAGAGCTGGTCATCAAGCCCGAGCTGCCCATGAGCGCGTATTACGGGATGCTCAAGGGCTACAACCTCGACCCCGCTGACCTTGAAATTGAAAAAGAGCCAGATCGGACGTTTGAATGAACGTCATCGACTCATCAGGCTGGATTGAATTTTTCCTCGCTGGCCCCAGTGGCCCCTTATTCAAACCAGTCATCGAGGAGCGCGACAGCTTGGTGGTGCCCGTTATCGCGCTCTATGAAGTTCACAAAATCCTAAGCCGCAAACTACCCGCCGAGAAAGTAGAGGCAGCCTTGGACGTTATGCGTTTGGGCCGCGTGGTGGACCTGACCGACCGCCGCGCCATTGCGGCGGCCAACGTGGCAGTCGAGCACCGGTTGGCGATGGCCGATGCGGTGATGTACAGCGTGGCCCTAGAGTTCAAGGCCACGTTCTGGACGCAAGACGTGGACTACCAAGGCCTCCCCAGCGTCAACTACCTCGCAAAGCCTTAAAGTCCAAAATTCCGGCCCGCTTCAGACTAAGAAGGGTGCCAGCGTGTCAATTGCTGACTGAGCAAAGCGGTGATTTCGACAGCTGCGGGGAGGCGTTGCGAGCACGAAAATTGCAGGCCCCGGTGTTGCAGTTGGAGGATGGTGGGGTATGGTATCCACCAGCGGTGTCGAAAAACATTTGAAAGCCCTGCGCGAAGCCGGATGCATCCGCCGCGCAGGCCCGGCCAAAGGCGGCACCTGGGTTGTGATGGCGGATATTTTGTGACTGAACAAGCCGGCCATACGCTACGCAGCCGCACTGGTCAGCCT
>CAIMHL010000338.1 GCA_903840825.1 uncultured beta proteobacterium | reverse complement strand
CCTGAACTCACGGTGGGTTTCACGCAGGCGAAGCTAAATCCGCCGTCAGGCAACGGTACTGTTCAGCACTTGGCGTGGATTGAAATGACTGGCAGTGAGTCAATGGAATTGGCTCTTGCTTCAAAGCAAACACAGCAGCACTGGAAAGATATGGGCGCCAATACAGTTAGTCATTTGCTTAAAGGACCCGCCTTTTGGTCTAGCAATGAACTGATCAACGTTCCAGAATTAATTTCTTTGACGACAAGAACAGTGACAGCCCTGAGTTATCAAAAAGTTGAGCGCATGAACTGATGGTTTATACCGAAAAGGCAGTCACGTTTGAATGTGAATCGGATGTACTGTTTGGCATATTGACGGTTCCAAGTGCACCCGTGTCAACTGCGGTGCTTGTGATTGTGGGCGGCCCGCAATACCGGGTGGGTAGTCATCGTCAGTTTGTCCAATTAGCCCGCTCATTAGCAACTTCAGGTTTTTCAGTACTCAGGTTTGACGTAAGGGGCATGGGAGATAGTGAGGGTGTTAAAAAAGACTTTGAACATGTATCAAATGATATAAAAGCAGCTAAAGAATATTTAAGTCAAACCTCAACAAAAATTAAAAGTATTGTTTTATGGGGTTTATGTGATGGCGCATCGGCAGCGTTACTCTACCATCACCACTACAAAGACCCCCAAGTAAAAGGCTTATGTTTGCTCAATCCCTGGATTCGATCGGAGAAAAGTTTCGCATTGAACACAGTTAAATATTATTATTTAAATAGATTACTCCAAGCGGAATTTTGGAAGAAGCTTTTTAATGGAAGTGTTTCTTGGATTACGATAATCGAGTTTTTAAAAAAGTTAACCTTAATCGCCAACTCAAAGTTAATTGACTTTTTAAAAAAAATATCGATCTACAGAAAAAATAAATATGGAAAAACATACCAGGATTTCATGGACGAAGCTTGGGTATCTTTTGAGGGAAAGATATTAATTTTCCTGAGTCAAAAAGACTTTATTGCTAAAGAATTTAGAGATCACCTGGTTAGCACTTATGCTTGGCCAATTAAAAATTCAGATAAATACTCACTCTTTGAAGTAGCAGGAGCTGACCATACATTGACACAAGCGTCAGCTCGGCATTTTGTCGAACAAAAAACAATACATTGGATAAATAGTTTTCAATAAATCAAATTATAAAAATGAAAAAAATCACTCTTCATTTAATTTCCTGCTCAATAGTTTGTTCGTTTGCCACGCTTCACATGCCCACTTACGCCGACAGTTTGAAATGTGGAACTCTCAAAATATCGGGTAGCGGACCCTTTGACTACCGAAATGAACGAGAGGAACTCTCCAAGGTTGAAGGTGCACACTTCACGGAGGTGGTGGAAGCATTGATCCGCGGAACCACCAACAATTCACCAGGCGGCGATATTGGCTTTACGCTGGCGGTGTTCCCCAACAACCACCGCGCACTGATCGCCATGATGAAACTTGGCGAACGAGAAAAGAAAGACAAGCCCAGCGGGTCTCGCTACAGCATTGAATGCTGGTTTGACCGGGCCTTGCGCTTTCGCCCGGATGACAGTGTGGTGCGAATGATTTACTCAAGCTACCTTGACAGCAAGGGACGCCCAAGCGAAGCCAACAGCCAACTCGATGCAGCACGCGTCTACGCCAAAGACAGTGCCATCACCCACTACAACATTGGCATGTATTACTTAAAACTCAACAACCCAGAGCAAGCCCTGGTGCAAGCGCACAAGGCCAGCGCCCTGGGTTGGCCACAGCGCCATCTGCAGAATCAACTGCTCAAAATCGGCAAGTGGCGTGAACCTGCTGCTCAGCCGAAGTTCAGTCCTGAAACCCAAGAACCCGCGTCACCGCCCCAGCCCTCAATGAATGGCAAGTGACGCGGCACTGTTCAGGAAAAGAAATATGGAGAACGCGAGCTATCGCTCTTTGCCCAAGCATCCCGTGCTGACGTGGTCGAGCCTTCGCGGTGCGCTGCTTCCCCCACTCACCAGTATTGATAACCTGAAATACACCGCATTCACGACAAGCGGCCGAGCCGCTATATACCAAGCCTTGTGCCTGCTTGAGCTACCAGCCGGCAGTACCGTGTTGGTCCCCAGCTACCACTGCCCGACCATGGTGGCGCCCATTTTTTTGGCGCATTTAAAGGTGGCTTACTTCGCCATCAAAGACGATGGATTACCCAACTTATCCTCCATTGAAGAGACCACTGCACAACGGTGCAAAGCCATCCTGGTGCCCCACTATTTTGGATTTTCTAACTCACTTCGTGAGGTGCGCGATTGGTGCGATGCAAGAGACGTTGCACTCATAGAAGATTGCGCACATTGCTATTTTGGCCAAGCCGGCGAACGCACAGTGGGGGCATGGGGTGACTATGCCACGGCCAGTCTGTCCAAGTTTTTCCCCGTGCAAGAAGGCGGTGTACTGGCGTCATCAAGACGATCGGTTGCCAAGCTGCACCTGAAGCCACCCACGATGACCGCGCAAGTTAAAGGCTTTACGGATGTTTTGGAAACATCAGCAAAGTTCAACGGGCTTTATGGTTTGAATGCGGGGCTAAAGCTTATTTTCAAACTGAAAAAACTATTAAAAAATAAAGTGCGTGCTGGCAAAAAAATTAATCAAGACATGATTAGCTACTGCGACATGGCTCGAATAGATAACAAATTACTGCTAAGTTCTTTGCTTATTAAATATTTTTCGCCCAGCAACATGATTGTAAAAAAAAGACAACGCAACTATGCGCAATATGAAAACCACTTTAAATCAGCCACGCAAGCAAGACCCCTTTTTGATTTGACTGCGAAAGATTCTGCAGCGATAGCCCCTTATGTATTTCCACTTTGGGTAGACGATGCAGATCGTATTTATCAAGTGTTGAAAGAACTTAATTTTCCTGTGTTTAGGTGGGACAAACTATGGCCAGGCACACCAATCATGGTTAACGATGCCGGACCCTTGTGGAGCAAGCATGTCCTGCAGCTACTTTGTCACCAAGACCTTGCAAGCCGAGAAGTCGACAACATAGCCAAGACCATCATTCAACTACTGCCACAACCCAGCGCATGAAAAAAATAAGGTTTCAATGGAAAAATCTACCAGCTGTTGCCCTGGAAAATGATGCGGCGCTTCAGCAAGCCTGGGACAGCTTAAACAGCCAGCAATCCCAGCAGCCGTTTCTAAGTAGTCATGCCGTGATCGCAGCTCTGAATCACCTAAGCCAAGGGGAAGAGCGCTTACTCATTGCAGATGAGGAAGGCCTAAGGGTGGCCATGTTCCTTTTGACCCCAGGGAAGTCGTTCCAATGGCGCACGTTTCAGCCCTCACAATTGCCATTGGGGGTGTGGGTGGCCGCCAAGCACACCAAGCTTGAAGACTTGGCACGCAGCCTTCTGCACGGCCCTCTAGATTTTTGCCTTGCGCTGTCCATCACACAAATTGACCCCTTAATTGCTCCGCGACAAGCAGACACGCCTAACAGTACCGCGATGGACTATATAGACACCGCCTGGATAGATCTCAACAGCAGTTTTGAGGATTACTGGAATGCAAGAGGAAAAAACTTAAAGCAAAACATGCGCAAGCAACGCGCAAAGTTGGAACTTGAAAATATAGCTACTAGGCTTGAAGTCTTGACGAAAACTAAAGACATGGCACAAGCCGTAGCCCAATTTGGACGACTTGAAAGCATGGGCTGGAAGGAAAAAAT
>CAIMHL010000337.1 GCA_903840825.1 uncultured beta proteobacterium | reverse complement strand
GGGGCGACGATTTGAATCCCGTCGTTTTTGTAACTTTTCAGCATCTCCAAATTAGGCAAATCAACGGCTTTTTCGGCGCTGTCTAAAAAAACTGCCTGCTTGCCAAATGCGCTCTCGTTTTTGACCCAATACAAAATGTCGTTCTTGTTGAACGATTGCGCAAACACCTGGTCGGCGGGTACGCCGGCAGCTTTGTACTCATCAATCATTTTTTGCGCGTAGTTTTCCTGGCTAAAACCCTCAAAAGGCATGCTGACGCTGGCTGACTTCAGCTCAGGGGTCATCTTCACGCCCAGCCGGGTAAACAGCGCAATGCTCTCGGCGTGCGTCATCAAAGTACCGCTGCTTGGCCCGCTGTACAGGTCGGTGCGCCAGCTGGCAGTGCCGGCCATGTATTCGGCAATCGTGGAGGCTTTGGTGTTGGCCGCATCCATCTTCCCGCGTAAGGTTTTGAACTCGGCCAGGGTGATGTCGCTGGTGCGGCATTCAGCCGATGCAGGGGTGTTTTTAACCGGGTCGTGCGGCGTGAAGCCCTTGGTACATTTCGCGGCCAACGGCGTCGCCAAAATGTTAGTGCTGGTGTGCAAGTCGTTCTGCGCATGGCGGCAGACCAATGCTTTGTCTTTGGTGAAGGTCACATCGCATTCCACAATGCCCGCGCCCATGCGGGCTGCGGCTTCATAGGACTCTTTCGTATGCTCGGGAAACATCAACGCAGCGCCGCGATGACCAATGGAGAAATCAGTTTTTGAAAACGGGCCGTTGGCGCAGCTTTGCAATTTGTCTTTTAGCGCGCCGGGCGTCATGTCGGCAGTCAAAAAGTAAGGCCTTGGCCCCAACTGAATATTGCTGATCGCAACGGGCGTTTGTGCCACTGACACAGTGCCGGAAATCGACAGAATCGCGGATGCGAGCAAGCGGATGCGCTTTTGCATGGGGTATTCCTTAGGGGTTGGTAGAAGGCTTTTTCAGGCTAACAATGCCGGGTGACAAATACATGACCGACAGAAAAGTATCGTCGCCAGCGCGACAAAGGCTCGAGGCCAATTTGGCTTAAATTCAAGTGATGGGAACCCTCTACCTTGTGCGCCATGGCCAGGCCTCGTTTGGTGCGCAGGACTACGACCAACTCAGTGAGCTGGGGCAGCGCCAAAGCCAGCGCTTGGGCGAGTATTTCAAACTCAAGGGCCTGCGCTTTGAGCAGGTGCTGACCGGCACCCTGAAGCGCCACCAGCAAACCCTGGCCGGCATCTGCAGCGGAGGCGGCTTCAGCACCAACGCGCTGGCTTTGCCCGGCCTCAATGAGTACGACAGCGAAGCGGTGATTGCCGCCATCCACCCGCACCCGCTGGCCAAACCGGACACGCCCGAGCTGTACCGCCACCATTTCCGCCTGCTGCGCGACGGCCTGACGCAGTGGATGAACGGCGTGGTCAGCCCGCGCGGCATGCCCAGCTACCGCGAGTTCCAACAGGGCGTGGCCGATGCGCTGGCGCAGGTGCGCCAGCAAAGCGAGGGTGATGTCCTGCTGGTCTCCAGCGGCGGCCCGATTTCGACCGCAGT
>CAIMHL010000336.1 GCA_903840825.1 uncultured beta proteobacterium | reverse complement strand
TACCACGGCGCATTACGTGAAGGTGGCCACGGAGCGTTTTAAAGGGTATCTCCCTACATTTATCAGCACATTAGGAGCGTAAAAAATGTGAGTCTTATGTAAGATAACTGACAGGAGAAATCAAAAAATGTCCGCAGCATCAATCGCAACCCCTACTCACGTGCCATTCTTTCAATTGCCCGCCATTTTTGACTCCAAAGTCAATGAGCAACAACCTTCACCGCTGCTTCTCCTGCTAGAAGGACGCGCTGTCTTTGAATGGCTTGGCGCTGAAATCACCATGCCCATACTGTCCCGCAGCTTGCCCAAGGGCGACGGCCATCCCGTACTGGTGCTGCCAGGATTTATGGCGGGTGATTTTTCGACTTCGGTGTTGCGCCGATTTTTGACGAAGCAAGGCTATGTCGCCTACGGCTGGGGACAAGGTCGCAACCTAGGTCCCAAAGAGGGTGTTTTTGACACCCTGCGTGCGCAGGTGGAGCGCTTGCACAAAGAGCACGGCCGCAAAGTCACGATCATTGGCTGGAGCTTGGGCGGCATTTTTGCTCGCGAAATTGCGCGTGAAGCACCCGATAGAGTTCGCCAAGTCATTACTTTGGGTAGCCCCATTTATGGTGAGCCACGTACGACGACTAATGTGTGGCGTACCTATAAATTTGTCAGTGGCCGCCATAAGGTTGAGCCAAGAGATCGCGGCGATTACCAGCCGCCTGTACCCACCACCTCCATTTATACGCGCGTTGATGGCGTGGTGGGCTGGGGCTGCTGCGTCGAAAAAGCAGGCCCTATTGCCGACAACATCGAAATTAATTCGGCTAGCCACATGGGGCTTGGCGTCAATCCGCTTGTGCTCTACGCCATTGGCGATCGATTGGCGCTGGATGAAAAGAAATGGTGCCACTTCAATCCGAAGGGCTTGATGCGAGTGCTATTTCCTTTTAAAGCCTCGGCACGATAACAAGGTAAATCAGTAGTGTCCCAACGTTCTTCAGACGAGAACGAGCTGGTTAGGCTCGAAATCCGATGCTGAATTTGTTGAGGGTGGTGTAAGTAGTTGATTTATTGGGATAGTTTCAAACATGGACAGGCTCAAGATTTGTAATATTTCATACAGGCTGTGATGATCAAGATGCAGACGTTTCTTTGCGATGGCGATCAACAAATACGTCGATATGGCAATCCAGATCTGCGTCTTCACCGCGTTCTCGCTGGTGCCAAAGAAGACCTTGATGCGCAAGTGCTGCTTGATCCATTTGAAGAACAAGTCCACCTGCCAGCGTTGGCGGTAAAGATCGCCGATCAACTCCGGCTTCAAGGCAAAGTTGTTGGTCAAAAACACCAACCGTTTTCCGCTGACGTCCTTGACCACGACCCGACGCATTGTTGTGGGGTAATCCTTGTTCGACTGATGAGTTGTCAGAGCACCAGTCTGATCGCACAGCACCGCAGTGCCCACCCGGTCCACCGGATGCGAGTAGCGACGCTTGAACTTGGTGTTGCTCTTGGCGCGGGTCACGAAGAACGCTTGGGCCTCGTGAATCACAAACAACCGGGCGAAATCCAGATAGCCCCGATCCATCAAATAAAACGCGCCGGGCTCCAGCACCAGATCGTCCATCACATTGACCTCGTGCGTCTTGCCATCGGTAATGTGTATGAAACTGGGGATATTGCCTCTCAAGTCCAGCAGGGTGTGCAGCTTGATGGCCGCCTTGGTCGAACGAAACGGTGCCCAGGCAATCACCGACAGGCACAGGTCGATGGTGCTGGCGTCGAACGCGTAGACCGCAGCGTCGAGTTCCAGCCCAAAAGGCTCCTTGGCTTACAGGGAGCGCGCCAGGCCAATCGGGTGCTGGGCGAAGTCCGCATAGATTTGCCATGGGCGCGTGGCATTCGCATTGGCCAGCGTGTTGCGCGAAATAGTCTGACAACGAAACCCCATGTGATACAGACGCCGAACTTGGGCGCGCAGATTGACCTCGATATCGCGCAACGACTCGCGGTAGGTCATCTGGGCAAAGGCCATGGCGAAGAACTGATCCAGACAAGAGAAGTCCTTGACCTTGTGTTCGCCCCGATGGTCGGCCACACAGCGACGAAACGTGCTCAGCGGCAAATAGAGCATGAGTTGCGCAAATACGAGCTTGCCTTGGTGCATAGTGGTTTTGGGCGGAAACCCGAAAAAAACCACAAGTCTGACGCTCGACGTTCAAATCGAGACCAGACCGCATCGCTGAACTAATCAAGTAAAACATTAATTTACGACGTCCTGATGCTTTAACGTTGGGACACTACTGAAGGTAATTAAGGTAAAAATTATGAGTCTCAAACACCTCAGTAGCTTAGATGCGACTTTCCTGCACTTAGAGTCGGCTGAAATGCCGATGCATGTGGGCGCTTTGCACGTGATGGATTTGCCCGAGGGTTATCAGGGAGATTTTTTTGAGGATTCGAAAAAATTCCTATCTGAACGACTGCATCTGGCTGATGTCTTCACGCGCAAGTTGGGTTTAATGCCTTTCGATTTGGCGGATCCAGTGTGGGTTGAGGATGAAGACATTGATATTGACTATCACATCCGTAACATCAGCTTGCCCAAGCCTGGCAGTAATCGGCAGTTGCAACAATATGTGGCGCGCTTGCATTCCAGCTTGTTAGATCGGAGCCGTCCGCTGTGGGAGTTTTTTGTCATCGATGGCTTAAAAAGCGGACAAATTGCCTTTTACACCAAGGTGCATCATGCTGGAGTGGATGGGCAAGCAGGTGTCGCGCTAGCCAGAGCTTTATTTGATCTGCAGCCAGAGGGTAGAACGATCAGGCCACCAAGGACCCGTGCTCGCCGTGGCGAGTACCAATTAGGTATTGCTGAGCTGCTGAGCGCATCGTTTGGCAATGCTGTGAAGCAAGCGGCGAATATTGTGAAGACGGCGCCTGCATTATTGAAGAGTGCGAAATCTGTGCTGTTGCCGCCATCAGATGACGATGGACGCCGCCGCTGGGCGTTGCCTAAAGACTTTCAGTTGTTCGCACCCAAAACTTCCCTCAATGTGGCGATTACCAACCAGCGCAGTTTTGCGGCGAGAACAGTGCCTTTGGCGGAAGTCAAAATGATCGGTAAAACGCTGGGTGTTTCTCTCAACGATGTGGTGATGGCTAGCGTATCGGGAGCCTTACGGAATTACTTTAAGGCTAGTGATGAGTTGCCTACTAAGTCTTTGTTGGCGGCAGTACCCGTGAGCTTGCGCGCTGCGAACGACGCAACGGCGAACAATCAGGTCAGCATGATGCGCATGACGTTGGCGACAGATATTGCTGATCCAATGAAGCGCCTACAGGCGATTCATGCGGCATCCAATATCAGCAAAGGGCAGATGGAGAAGATCAAAGGTGTGATGCCGACAAATTTTCCGATGCTCGCTGCGCCGTGGTTGATCTCGGGCTTGGCATCTTTGTTTGGGCGTTCGCGGCTGGCCAATGTGCTGCCACCTGTTGTCAATGTGGCTATCTCAAACGTACCGGGAATTCAAGCGCAGCTTTATTTTGCAGGAGCAAAGGTTGTTAGCTATTATCCCGTCTCTATTCCTTCTCATAGCGTGGCTTTAAATGTGACGGT
>CAIMHL010000335.1 GCA_903840825.1 uncultured beta proteobacterium | reverse complement strand
AGCAGGGTCAGGGCAATCAAAAAAATCGCGCTGACCGTTCCCTCTGGCGAATAGGGGCTGGGCTTCATGGCGTTTGTAACGCAGATTTGTGCAGCTTAGATTAGCTCACTTGGTTGCGATCATGCGCTGAATTTCGCCTGCGCCGAGTTCGGCTTCAAGTTGGTCATGGTAGGGCTTCATGGCAGCGCGGAACGGCCCCGTGTCAACCGTGGTGACCGTGAGTCCTTTTGACTTGAAGAAGGCCACCAACTCGGATTCGCTCTTCATCACGCCAGCAGTAGAAACTTTGCCACCCGCCACGATGGCTTCTTCAAGCCACTGTATTTGGTTAGGGTTGAGCTTTTTGAGCGCCTTGTCGCCCACCAAGATGGCCGAGCTGGCAATGAAATGGCCGGTCAGGGCAATGTATTTTTGTACCTCGTAGACCTTGGCCGCCTCGATGGTGGGCAGCGGGTTTTCCTGCGCATCAACCTGTTTGGTTTGCAGCGCCAGGTAGAGCTCGGCGAAAGCTACTGGGGCAGGCGTTGCCCCGACCGCTTGGGCATAGGCAATCAGAAAGGGCACGTTGGGCGTGCGCATTTTCAGGCCTTTGAGATCGGCCATGGAGTTGATCGGCTTGTTCGCGGTGGTGTGCCGTGTGCCCTCGTACCAGACATCCATCAGATGCACGCCCTTCTCGCGAAACTTTGCCTCCATGCGCTGGCCATAAGGGCCTTTGAGCACGGCCTTAAGGTGGTCGTAGCTTGAAATCACATAAGGCGCGCCAATGAGCTTGAGCTCGGGGATGATGTAGCTCATGTCGGGGTAGCCGGTATTGGTGATGTCGAGATCACCGGCCTGTACCTGGCCCACCATGGCTTTGAAGTCGCCCAGCTGCGACCCTGGAAATAGCTTCAGGGTCATGGTCCCTTTGGATGATTCTTCAAGTTTGCGCTTGATTTCCAGAAAGCCTTTATAGACCACATGGGTCTCTGGCAATTGGGTGCCCAAGCTCAGCGTCAGGTTCTGCGCCAATGCAGCAGCCGAGACGCAAAGCGACAGTATGGCAGCGAGGGGTTTCCAGGGTTTCATCATCAGTCTCCTTAGTAGTACGGTTATGGAACGGTTACGAAAGGGTTGGCAAAAAACGCATCAATGCGGCCGGGCTACCGGCGCATACATCGTGTCAAGACGGCGGGAAATTTCATTGAAATGGTGGCGGTGCGCACGCTCCAGTGCCTGCACGTCGCCAGACTGCACCATTTGTGCGACCGCCAGATGGTCCTGCGCTGTGGCGCGCTGCGCCGCAGCATCAGGCACAGGCAAGCGGTCAGACAAGCGGTTGAAGACCTGCCAAAACAGATCGACCAGGCTCAACAGGAAGGTGTTGTCCAAGCAGCGGAACAGCGTGGCGTGAAAGGCCCGGTCGAGTTCGGCAAAACTCTCGCCGCGCTCGCTGCACTGCAGCATCTGCTGGGCCAGGTCACTCAATTCATCGATATCCGAGGGGCCGATGTTCGCCACCACCTGCGAAATCATGCCCACCTCGAGCGCGCAACGCACTTGCAGCAACTCGCGCAAACTTGAGCCCTGCACAGCAATCGAGTAGGGCAGGTTGTGCAGGATCGGGTCAAAGGAAAAATGTGCAACGAACACGCCTTCGCCGT
>CAIMHL010000334.1 GCA_903840825.1 uncultured beta proteobacterium | reverse complement strand
GATCCGCTGGCCTGTCAACGAGATCATCCGTGCGCTCAATGACGCCCAGCGAGAGATCATCTTGTACCGCCCTGATGCAATGGTGACTAATGCCACGCTGCCCTTGGTAGCTGGTCCAAAGCAGTCATTGCCAGCAAACGGCACCAAGCTGATTGACATCCCTCGCAACTCGGCAGGCGGCGCGATGCGTCTTACTAACCGCGAGATTTTGGACGCGCAAACACCCGGTTGGTATCAACTGCCAGGCACATCAACCCCGGTTCACTACATGTATGACATCCGTGACCCCAAGGTGTTTTACGTGTACCAGCCTGCGCTCTTGGGTGCCTCGGTGGACATCGTGTACTCCGCCATTCCAAGTGATATCGCTGAGGTGCCCGAGGGTTCGCTTTTTGATGCGGTGCTGGGAAATATCTCGGTACCAGACATCTATGCCAACGCACTGGTCGATTTTGGCTTGTACAAGATTTACCTCAAGGACGCTGAGTACGCTGGCAATGCCGCACGGGCGCAGAGCCACTACACCATGTTTGGCAATGCCCTGGGCGCTGAGTTCAAGTCGCTCGCCGCCTTCTCGCCTACATCCACTGGCAACCCCAACAGCGCGGCCAAATCTGCGCCTCAAGGCTAACCAACAAATGCAGGGATTCAACCCTGACTTTGCCTCTGAGGCCGGTAAATCTGCCAGCTTCAGTTCACCCCAACTGTGACCATTCGGCTCAGTAATTTCACCCTTCTTTTTTTTCTTTTGGAGTACCACTATGGCCGGATTATCTGATTACGCTGAAGCAGCCATCATCAACTCGTTGCTTCGCGGCACCAACTTTACGGCGCCCACCGTATCGGCGTTGCGCGTCGCTTTGTTTAGCGCCGACCCAACCGATGCTGGAAATCTCAACGAGATTGCCATTGGCACTTGGTATGTGCGACAAGCTGCTGGCACCTTTACGGCACCCGCACCTTCAGGCACAACACAGCAGTCCTCGAATGTGTCAGCTGTTACATTCCCCTCGGTGACGGGCGCGGCAGTGACGGTGACACACATCGGCATCTTTGATGCCACCACGGCTGGCAACATGTTGTTCAGCGCTGCCATGACGTCCAGTAAAACACTGCAAGTGGGTGACGTTCTATCGTTCGCTCCAGGCACTATCGTGACTTCACTGGATTAATCTGCCATGAACTTTTATGGGCTTAACAGGACGGCGCTGAATGGTGTTGCTTCTGGTATGGTTGCCGGTGCGGCACTTGTTGTTGCACTCAGTAGCTTTGCTGGAGGGGGTACGCGAACCGTGCTCCCTTCGGCAAACCCACAAGGGCAATCTGGCGCTTCTGCCAGCGGCCTTCTTGCCTCACTTGGCGGGGCACTGTTACCAGCTACTAGCACCTTATCAGCATCTGGTTTAAAGACAAGACCTGGTAATGGGTTGGGAGATGCAACCAGCAATTTAGCTGCAACAGCAACCAAAACCACCTTTGGCGCGTCAGAAAGTAGCGCCTTATCCAGCGCCCAGGCGCAAGGTATTTACGCGCTATTGAGCGGCGCAGAGTCCACCAGCTCGTTTCAGGCAAGTGCAGACCCGCGACTTGCTTTGCTGGGGGGTTCAAGCATTGGGTCAGTCTCTGATCTGAGCAGTTTTTCAAGCGTACAGATTTTTTCAGGCACCGAGTGGGCGGGCTCCAGCACTGTTGATGCAGATGGCAGGCGCGAGACCTTTGGCGATTCGTTGTCAGAAGGCGTAAGCAGCCTTAGCGCAGCGGCCATGAGCATTGTCAGTGCTGGCCAAATTGACATCACCGCAGTCTCGGGCCTTTCTGCCAGCGGCTTGCTTGCGATCCAGTCCAGCGCCTTGATGGAGGGGTTTAGCAGCCAGGGCGTCTTGCCGACTCGCATAACACCTGGCGGGTCTGGATTTATTGGGTCATCGCAGTCCAGCGCAGTGCCGGGGTTGCTGCAACTTCAAAGTGCAGTAATTGACATCACATCAAATGTCAATGCAGCCTACACCGATGCCTATGCGCCTTTTGAGGTGCTTCTTTCGGCAGAGGGCTTCATAGTCAGACCTGGTTCCGGGGTTAGCCATGGCACTTGCACCATTGAGCTTAGCCCGCTGGTCACGGTTG
>CAIMHL010000333.1 GCA_903840825.1 uncultured beta proteobacterium | reverse complement strand
CGGTGAAGGTGGTGAGACGCCTAATTTCTTTGACCATGACCCAGTGGTTCTCGATTTTTCGCAGCTCGATGAAGCCACACCAGTTCAAAACATGGTGCAGCTGCTGGAAGTGCTGAGAAAATGCCGTTTGGTCACGATAGCCATCCGGGGAGCGAATCCGCAATGGACTGCCGCAGCACTAGCCATAGGCTTGGTCGAAGCGCCGCCTGAATCAGCGCGACAAAAATCAGCCCAAGCACTGGTTGAAGTTTCAAGCACTGAAATTCACGAAATTGTTCGTGAAGTACCAGGGCCTGCCACGATGGTGATTGATCGTCCGCTGCGCTCAGGTCAGAAAATTTATGCCCGTGGTGCTGATCTGATCGTTTTGGCCATGGTGAACCAAGGTGCAGAAGTGGTGGCAGATGGCAATATCCATGTGTACGCACCGCTGCGTGGCAAGGCGATGGCTGGAGCCAGCGGTAACACAAGTGCACGTATATTCTCACTTTGCCTTGAGCCTGAGTTGATTTCAATTGCCGGGGTGTATCGCACCAGCGAGACACCCTTGCCTGGTGATATTCATGGCAAGGCAGCACAAGTTCGACTGAGCGACGATGGGCAGGAAAAGCTGCTGATCGAAGCCCTCAACTCCTAATTTTTAGTTAGAAAGAAGTTTCATTCATGGCGAAAATCATTGTGGTTACCTCCGGCAAGGGAGGCGTTGGTAAAACAACCACCAGCGCCAGCTTTTCAACAGGTCTTGCCTTGCGCGGGCACAAAACGGCTGTCATTGATTTTGACGTGGGTTTGCGAAACCTTGACCTCATCATGGGCTGCGAGCGGCGTGTGGTCTATGACCTGATCAACGTCATTCAGGGTGAAGCCAACCTGAATCAAGCGCTAATCAAGGACAAGCAATGTGACAACTTGTACGTTTTGGCAGCTTCGCAAACGCGTGACAAAGACGCGTTATCTCAAGCAGGCGTGGAGAAAGTGCTGACTGACCTGGCTGCTATGGGCTTTGAGTACATCATTTGCGACTCTCCTGCCGGCATTGAAACCGGTGCCTTGATGGCCATGCACTTTGCGGACGAGGCCCTGGTAGTGACCAACCCCGAAGTATCTTCCGTGCGTGATTCAGACCGCATTTTGGGCATGCTCTCTAGCAAAACCCGCCGTGCCATGCAAGGCATGGAGCCGATCAAGGAGCATTTGCTCATCACCCGATACAACCCCGCCCGTGTAAACCAAGGGCAGATGCTGTCCTTAGAGGACATTCAAGACATCTTGCGCATCAAGCTGATCGGTGTCATTCCTGAGAGCGAATCAGTGCTTCAGGCGTCCAACCAGGGTGTGCCAGCGGTACATATGCAAGGTACTGACGTTTCGGAAGCGTACAAAGACGTGATTGACCGCTTCCTGGGGACTGATAAACCTATGCGTTTTATCGAAGCGCCCAAGCAAGGGTTGTTCAAACGAATCTTTGGTGGGAAATAACTATGTCATTTCTCTCTTTTTTTATTGGTGAAAAAAAGAAAACGGCCAACGTTGCCAAAGAACGTTTGCAAATCATTCTGGCGCACGAGCGCAGTGGCCGTAACGCAGCAGAGCCCGATTATTTGCCTGATTTGCAGCGCGAGTTGATGGCCGTGATTAGCAAGTACGTCAAGATCAATCTGGCCGATATCAAGGTGAACCTTGAGCGCCAAGACAATCTTGAAGTGCTTGAAGTCAAGATAGAGCTACCGGACAACCGTTAAACCATTGAAAAAGCCGCTTGATCAGCGGCTTTTTCTTTGTACTTTGATTTATAAATAATAGCTACTCGAGCACGCCCCACAAGGGCTAGAGCCATTTTTCTTATAAATTTTTTGGCTTCCAACGCTTCAACAACAAGGCGTTACTGATCACACTCACAGAGCTCATAGCCATGGCTGCGCCCGCCACCACGGGGTTTAAAAACCCCAGAGCAGCAAGAGGAATCCCGGCTATGTTGTAGACAAAGGCCCAAAAAAGGTTCTGCCTGATTTTGGCCACTGTTCGTTTTGACACCGCCAAAGCAGCAGCCACCATCGCAGGATCACCCCGCATCAGTGTGATGCCTGCAGCATGCATCGCCACATCGGTCCCCCCACCACCCGGATTGGCCATGGCAATGCCGACATCAGCCGCTGCCAAGGCCGGCGCGTCATTCACGCCGTCACCGACCATCGCCACCACATGACCGCCCTCTTTCAGCGCCATCACACGGGCTGCTTTGTCACCCGGCAGTACCTCGGCCATGACTTCACCCTCTTCAGGGCGCAAGCCCAACCGGCGGGCCATGGCCTCGGCTGCGCCCCGGTTGTCGCCAGAGATCATCACTGTTTTGAGGCCGAGTGCCCGCAATTGGGCCAAAGCCTCCTTGGCGCCCGGCTTGGGTTCATCGCCAAAAGCCAACAAGGCAAGCAGACGCCAGCTTTGAGAAGTTTTTTCAACAAGTGCGGACACAGTCAGACCTTGCACTTGGAGTTCTTGCGCCTGCAGCGCCAAAGGGCCAAGAGCCAGCCCTAGCTCGCTCATCCAGCTCAGGCTACCCAGGAGGTAGTCTTGGCCGCCAACCCGGCCTTCTGCGCCCCGCCCTGAGACGCTGCGCATGTTTTCAGGTGCTTCAAACACCAGCGCTTGTTCCTGCGCTGCTGCCAGTACGGCGCGGGCCAAGGGGTGCTCGCTGCCACTTTGCAAACTGGCTGCCACGGTCAAAAGGGATTTTTCATCATCAGGCCCCGCCAGCACAAGCTTGACCAGCCTGGGCTTGCCCACGGTGAGCGTGCCGGTTTTGTCGAACGCAATGGTGTCAACTTTGTGGGCCAACTCAAGCGCCTGCGCGTCTTTGATCAAAATGCCAAATTGAGCAGCGACGCCCGTGCCGGCCATGATGGCGGCTGGCGTGGCCAAGCCCAAGGCGCAGGGGCACGCAATTACCAGCACCGCCACCGAGCGGATAACGGCCACCTCAAACGGTGCGCCCGAGAGCCACCAGCCCAGCAAGGTCAGCAGCGCAATCAGCAAGACCACAGGAACAAACACCGCACTCACCTGGTCCACCAGCCTCTGGATCGGCGCTTTGGCGGCCTGCGCATCCTCCACCAAACGAATGATTTGGGACAGCACCGTCTCATTCCCCACCGCCTTGACCTGCATCACAACCCGACCTTCGCCGTTGATCGAGCCTCCCGTCAGGGCAGCCCCCACGTCTTTGACAACAGGCAGTGGCTCGCCCGTCAACATAGATTCATCCACCTGGGTATGCCCCTCCAGCAGCACACCATCTACAGGATAGCGCTCACCGGCTTTAACCACCAGCCTGTCTTTGACCAAGACCTCAAGCACCGGCACATCCACTTCGCCGTCAGGCCCTATCAGGTGGGCTGTCTCAGGCCGCAGTGCATGCAAGGCACGAATAGCCGAGGTAGTTTGCCGTTTGGCCCGAGTTTCCAACCACTTGCCCAGCAGCACCAAAGTCACCACCGCCGCCGAGCCCTCAAAATACAAATGCGGCATGGTGTCTGGCAAGGCCGTCAGCCACAACCAGACCGAGAGTGCCCAGCCCGCCGTGGTGCCAATCGCCACCAGCAAATCCATATTGCCCGTGAGCGCCTTGAGCGCATGCCAGCCTGCCTTGTAAAAACGAGCACCCAGGATGAACTGGACCGGCGTAGCCAGCACAAATTGCAACCAGGCGGGCAGCATCCAATGCTGGCCCATCAAGTCACCCAGCATCGGCAAAGCCAGTGGCGCCGACAAAGCCAGACCCAGCGCAACCGGCATAAACCCAGCCCAAGGTGAGGGCTCACTCACGTCGATAGCCTCGTTGGGAGCCAAGGGCAGATAACCGGCATCTCGCACGGCACGCCTCAATTGGGCTTCTATCTGATCGGTGGGTGCGACTTCGATGCGCGCCGACTCGGTAGCTAGATTGACACTGACGCTGTGCACGCCGGGAACCTTTTTAAGGGCTTTTTCGACCCGGGCCACGCAAGAAGCACAGGTCATCTCACCAATGCCAATATCGATGCTTATGTTTGAAGGGGTAGTCATTTTTGGTATTGGGGCTTGTCAATCCGGGCAAGGACCACAATATATGAAAAGTATTTTTTCAGCAAAATTTAAAAAGGACGCGCCATGAATCAAACCTTTACTGTACTGGGTATGACCTGCGGTCACTGCGAAAAGGCAGTTGGTCGCGCCATCACTACCGTCGACCCTCAAGCCGAGGTCAAAATCGACCGTACAACTAACCGGGTTGATGTGGTCTCAGAGCAGGACCGCGGAGTCCTGATCAAAGCCATTACCGAGGAAGGGTACGCGGTGAGCTGAGTCAGGACCTTTGATCCACAGCAAGAAAGCCCACGTTAAACAGGCGCTTAATGAGGCACTGACTTGTTAAAGGGGTTCTGATGAAAATAAACGAAGCGGGCTGGGACCGCACAATTCGCGTGCTTGCAGGTTTGGTCTTGGTAGGTTTAGCCGCTACACAAACCGTCGGTTGGTGGGGGTGGCTGGGCATCATCCCGTTGGCGACAGGTGCCATAGGGTGGTGCCCCCTCTATACCGTTTTTGGGGTGAGCACTTGCCCCATGAAACAAACCTAGCGCCTTCGCGCCAGGTAAAAAGCTTACGCCATCCCCATTTCCCCGCCCAGCACCTCCAGCAGGTCGGGGAAAAATTTGCGCAGTTCACCGGTTGCAATGGCCACATCGGCATCAAAACCGTCTTCTTTTCCTTTGGACGTGCCTTCAAACACCACATCCAGAAAAGACAGTTTTTTGAGCTGCATGCCCTCGGTCAACACAAACGACAAGCGGCTGTCCCAGGTGAGCGCAAGCCGTGTGGGCAACTTGCCGCTTTCAACGTACAACTTCACTTCATCCGTATCCAGCGGATGGCGCGTGTAACGCACAACGGCCTTTGATTCGTCAGCGGCTTTAAGCTCGCACTCTCGGTCCACGGTAAAACCAAACGGCGGCTCCTGGCTGATGAGCCACTCGGACATAGCTGCAGTGGGTGACACTTTGGTGTCAATCAAGGTCACGGCAAAACCAGCCAGGCACTTGACCAGCATCGTCACCACCTCATCCGCCCGTCCTTGGCTACCGGCATCAATAGCGAGAAGGCGTGCGGTCGTGTCAATCCAGACAAATACCTTGGATTCCTTGCTGAAAGCCAGTGGCATGAGTTCAAGCTTGATGTCGTCTTTAATCTCGCGAGTTTCTTTTTTGCCAGGCTTGCGGCCGGTGGTGGCCTCTATGTGCGCGAGGCGCTCCTCGGCCTTGCGGTTGATGACTGAGCCGGGAAGCGCCCGGGTCTCAACCATTAATTTCAAAATAAGCTGACCACTGACCGATTCGACCAGGGGCCCATTGGCCTCACCACGCGGCTCGGTCCAGCCGATAGATTTTTCTTGGGAGGCGCCACAGGCCACAAAACGGGCGGCGTCCAGGCCTTCTTCAATTTGCGCAACAGTGGCCGACCACTCGGGGCCCACGCGGTACAGGATGACATTCTTAAACACGGCTTACCTTTTTACTCTTGAGTTAACTTTGACAACACTAATCATCCCATCAAAAACGGCTCAAAATTTGTTGCGAGACTTTACACAGCATTTATCGTGCGTCATTCAAACCTTACAAGGAGAGCGCAAACTTCCTTTCACGCTGATGCCAGTTTCAGGCAACGGCTTTAACCCAAAGGAAATCCCATGAAATCGATGTTAAAACCCTTGTTTATCGCTGGCTTGTTGGCCACCGCAGGCCTCACTGCATTCTCCCAATCTCCCATGAACCCGATGGGCGCAGGCATGGGCCACGACCGCATGGACAAGAGAGGGCACATGGACCCGTCACGCATGCAGGCCCACATGGACAAGAAGAATGCAGCGTTGAAAGCCAAGCTCAAACTCACGGCTGCGCAAGAAGCGGGTTGGGCCACGTATGTTGCCGCCATGAAACCACCCGCTGACATGATGGCGCGACAAGCGCAGCACGCAGAACTGGCCAAATTGCCAACGCCAGAGCGCATCGACAAGATGAAAACCCTGCACGGCCAGCACATGGCTGAGATGACCACCGCCATGGACAAGCAGGGCGAGGCAACCAAAACCTTCTACGCCACACTCACGCCAGAGCAAAAGAAAACCTTTGACGGCGCGCCGATGCCCCACCGCGGTGACAAGGGCCACATGAGCGGCTTGGGCGCTGGCAAGGGCCCGGGGCCCGCCAAGCCCTAAGCATGGACCTAGCGCTTTAGGCGAGCATCGTCTTTAGTTCGCCACTTTTAATCAGCTTGATCAAGTCATCGGCACCGCCTACCAGCGTGCCTTTGACAAACACCATGGGAAAGCTGGGCCAGCCGGTCCACATTTTCAGGGCATTGCGCTGGCGCCAGCTGTTGAAGTAATTTCCATATTCAAGGTATTGGTGATTAACGCCAGCATCGCCCAGTGCTTTGCGGGCTTTTTTAGGGTAGGGGTTCATGGCCATGCCGACCACTACCACCGGGTGCTTGGCAACAGCGGCCCGCACCTCTTGAACAATGCTTTGCTCGTGGTTGGCAATTTTTTCGCGAATGGCGGCGTGAATTTGAGTTTCGTCCAAAGTAGCGCGTGGCATGGGTATATCCTTTTGAAAAACGCATTATGCGGTTTGAACTCGTGGACAAAATCTGCCCAAAGCGCAAACGTGCTTGACCTGAATCAAGGCGCAAACTTTCGCCAAGTCATAAACTTAAAAATGCCCATGCAAATACCGCAGCCAAATTCGCCCTCAGGTAAGCCTCCTTTCAAATTGCCTGCCGTGCGAACCATTGAACTTCTGCAACCCATGCGTTGGCTGCTTCATGCGTGGACCGATATGACACGCTGTGGCTGGATCAGTTTTGCCCATGGCGTGGTGCTGGCTATTTGTGGGTTTGTTATTTTGGGCGTGGCGCACCAGCGGTTTTTGTTCCTTGCGGGTGCTTTATCGGGCTTTTTAGTGGTGGCACCCATTTTGGCCACGGGTCTGTACGCTTTGTGCCGGGCCT
>CAIMHL010000332.1 GCA_903840825.1 uncultured beta proteobacterium | reverse complement strand
CTGTTGCAGCAGAGCCGCACGGCCCAGGTGGTCATGGATGGAGAAGTCATCCGCCAGCCGCCAAACCAGTGGCGTTGATTCCAGCTCCACATACACGCGCTGGGGGCCATTTTGAAAAAACCATTGTCCCTGGGCATCGGGCTCGTAATTGCGCTGAATAAAGTCGATCAGTTTTTCATGCTTAAGCTCAGAGCCTTTGCTTGCCACCGTACCGCCTGTGAAGGGCCCAAGTGCTTGCGCCTGGTCGTCGCGCATGAACCAGTTGCCGCGAGCATCGAGCCCGAGCCAGCCGTAACAGTCCGGCACATTGGGCCATTTGGCCAAGGCCTGTTTGACGATGTCATCCATGGAGTTTGCTCAGAGTTTTGGGGCGGTGTGACAGTAGCCAGTTTCCCACGGCCTTGGGCATGGCGCACACATGGCTGGGCACGCGCCCTGAAGGAAAGCCGACGTGGCCGCCGCCTGCGGGTTGCCACAGCGTCACAAATGGGCCCGCATCGCGCGGCTGGGGCAAGCTGGTTGCAGGAATAAATGGGTCGTTCAGGGCGTTCAGCACCAGAGCGGGCACACGTATTTGGTGCAAATGGGGCTTGGCCGAGGCGCGCGACCAGTAGTCCTCGGTATTTTTGAAGCCATGAAGGGGCGCGGTAAAGATATTGTCAAACTCAAACAAGTTGCGGGCAGCGTTTAGCGCCTGCGCGTTAAATAAACCCGGATGTTGGCGCAGTTTAGCCATCGCTTTGGGCTTCATCGAGTTTAAAAACAGGCGCGTGTAAACCATCCGGTTGAAGCCGCGACCTATTGCTTTGCCACTGGCAGCCAGATCAAGCGGGGAGGAGACGCTGGCCACGGCGTCCACCACGCGGGCTGCTTCTTCGCCCATTTCTTCGGCCCAGCGCAACAGAGCATTGCCGCCCAATGACACGCCCACCGCAACGATGGGCCCTGTGTGTTGTTGGCGAAGGCGTGCCAATATCCAGCCAATTTCTTCAAAATCACCCGAGTGATAGGCCCGGGGCGCGAGGTTGAGCTCGCCGCTACAGCCCCGGAAATGGGGGACGACAAAGGCCAAGCCATGAGCGCTTGCAAAATCAGCAAAGCTCTCGGCATAGTGGCTGGAAGACGTGCCCTCCAGCCCATGAAACAGCACTAGCAAGGTGCTGCTCGGGGGGGTCTGAAGCCAGTCTAGGTCAATAAAGTCAGTATCCGGCGTGGTCCAACGCTCGCGCCGGTAGAGGGGCGGCGCACCTTCGCCACGGCGCGCATAAAGCGCGGGCCAGATGGTTTGCAGATTGCCACCGGGGAGCCAGGCAGGCGCTCTATAGTTCATAGCTGCTCAAGCATATAAATAGGGGCTCTGATTGCTTTTTGATCACTAAAATTATGACCTGTGTTGATACTTCACTGCATTTATAGGCCATGCCTCGGTGTGGCGCGCGGGCATCCCAGGCGCTCACCTTGCGAGGTCTGGTGTATTTTGCATGTTCATCTGTTCGTTGCATCGTCGACGATTTTGCCGCCTATTTATTCTCCCGCTTCCGCCACGGCCAAATAGGGCATTTATCAATTTAAACGCCTGGGGGTGTGCTAAGGTTAGCTATCAATTTTTGGAGTTTTCAATGAAACGCTGGTTAACGATATTTATCAGTGTGCTGGCACTGTCGGGTTGCGGCTACAACGATTTTCAGCGCTTTGATGAACAAATCAAATCTTCATGGAGTGAGGTCCTCAACCAGTACCAACGCCGGGCGGACCTGGTGCCCAATATTGTGGCTACGGTCAAGGGCGAGGCCGCGTTTGAGCAAGATACGCTGACTCAGGTGGTGGAGGCTCGCGCCAAGGCGACGTCGATCCAGGTGTCGCCTGAGACGCTCAACAACCCGGTGGCGTTCAACAAGTTTCAAGCGGCGCAGGGCGAGTTGAGTTCGGCTTTGAGCCGCTTGATGGTGGTGTCCGAGCGTTACCCCAACCTGCGCGCCAATGATGGCTTCAGGGATTTGCGGGTGCAACTGGAAGGCACAGAAAACCGCATCACCGTGGCCCGCAACCGCTACATACAGGCCGTGCAGGCCTACAACGTGCTGGCCCGCAGCTTCCCCAGCAACTTGACGGCGATGATGTTCAGTTACCAGCCCAAACCGTCCTTTGCGGTCCAAAATGAGGCCGCTATTTCGACGCCGCCTGTGGTGGATTTCGAGAAAAGCAAGTGAATCTGGCCACCCGCATGTCAAGGTTTGGCGTGTTTGGGCACCGTTGGTTGGCTGGGGCCGTGCTGGCGTTGGCTTGTGTGTGTTCAAGCTCTGCGGCGCTGGGGCAACAGGCCGTGCCCGTTTTGAGCGCGCATGTCATGGACACCACGGGTACCCTGAAAACGCAAGAGCTTGAGGGTCTTGAAAAGAAACTGGCCGATTTTGAGGCTCAGCGTGGGGCGCAAGTGGTGGTGCTAATGGTGCCCACCACACTACCGGAAGACATCGCCAGCTATGCCAACCGGGTCGCCAACACCTGGAAAATCGGGCGCAAAGCCGTGGGGGACGGCTTGCTGGTGATTGTTGCCTTGAACGATCGGCAAGTTCGCATTGAGGTGTCAAAGACCTTGGAAGGCGCCATCCCTGACTTGGCGGCCAGCAGCATCATCGAAGAGGCCATCACCCCAAGGTTCAAACAAGGGGACTACGCTGGCGGACTGGATGCGGGGACATCACGCATCCAGAGCCTGATCCGTGGTGAGAATTTGCCCAGCCCTAGCGCAGGTGATAAAGGGCAGGTCCTTGATTTCGACTGGCAGCAGCTGATCTTGGTGTTCTTTTTGGTCATTCCCATGGTCGGCGGCTTTGCGCGGCGACTGCTGGGGCGTCAATTGGGCATCTTAGCGACAGGCGCAGTTGTCGGTGGGCTCACACTTTTCTTGACTGCCAGCATGGCCTTGGCGGTACTTGCAGCCTTTGCAGCCTTGTTCATCTCGCTGTTTTCAAGTCTTGGCATTCTGGGCAAGGGCATAGATCACCGCTCTGGTGGCTGGGGAACTGGGACCCATGGCGGTTGGGGCGGTGGCCGTGGGGGCGGATTTGGCTCCGGGGGTGGCGGTGATTTTGGGGGCGGTGGCGCCTCGGGAAGATGGTAATGGGTCTTATAGAGCGCCTACAACGAATACTTTCTCATGCGTGGCACGAAGCGGTTTCCAGCGCCCACCCGCTTCCCTATGCCACCTTGGAGCGTTTGGGGGCGTACGTTGCTAAGTGCGAGAGTGACCATTCGGGTGAAATCAGGATTTATATTGAAACCGCTTTGCCTTGGTCAAACCTCAAGCAAAACTTAAGCACCCAGGACCTGAGTCGCCAAAGGGCGATTGAGTTGTTTAGCAGCCAGCGGGTTTGGGATACCGCTCAAAACAATGGCGTTCTCATTTACCTCTTAATGGCTGAGCGTTCTATTGAAATCATCGCTGACCGGGGTATCAGCCAACGGGTTGATCCTGCCGTTTGGCAAGCCATGGTGGCGCGATTGTCAAATCGTTGTCGTGAGGGCGCAATAGATGCCGGGCTGGTAGAGACAGTGTCAGACCTCTCAGCGCTGTTAGGACAACATTTCCCACTGCGTCTGGGCGAACACAACCCGAACGAGTTGGCTGATTTTCCTGCTCTTGGACGCTAAAGCGAGCGCCAAAAACAAAAGCCCTGATCTGTACAGATCAGGGCTTTTGCTGAAACTTTAGGACATTAGGAATCAAGGATTGCACCTTGAAACCCTGATCTGACCTTACTTGCGCAAGCGGAACTTGCGCAGGGCAGACAACTGAGCCGCCATCAAAGCCAACTCCGAGGACGCTACTGCCAAATCGATGTCGCTCTTGGCATTCTTCATGGCTTCTTCAGCTGCTGCCTTGGCGGCGTTGGCTTTTTCGTCGTCCAGATCTTTGCCGCGGATAGCAGTGTCTGACAACACCGTGACGCAGTTGGGCTGGACTTCCAAAATGCCGCCGGCCACGAAGATGAATTCTTCAGTGCCGTCTGCCAATTCAATGCGAACCGAACCCGCTTTGATACGGGTGATCAGTGGTGTGTGGCGCGGATAAATGCCGAGTTCGCCAGCCTCACCTGGCAAGGCCACAAAGCGCGCCTCGCCAGAGAAGATGGTCTCTTCGGCACTGACCACATCAACGTGGATGGTGTTCATCGTGTCACTTCCTAATCAGTGTGTGGCAAAGATCAATTAGATCTTTTTGGCTTTTTCGAACGCTTCGTCGATCGTGCCAACCATGTAGAACGCTTGCTCTGGCAAATGATCACACTCGCCAGCCACAATCATCTTAAAGCCACGAATGGTCTCGGCCAAGGTGACGTACTTACCAGGTGAGCCTGTGAAGACTTCAGCCACGTGGAAAGGTTGTGACAGGAAACGCTGGATTTTACGGGCACGAGCCACTGCCAACTTGTCTTCTGGTGCCAACTCGTCCATGCCCAAAATCGCAATAATGTCACGCAGCTCTTTGTAGCGCTGCAAGGTGCCCTGAACGGCACGAGCGGTTTCGTAATGGTCTTGACCCACCACCAAAGGATCCAACTGACGGCTGGTTGAGTCCAAAGGATCAACAGCAGGGTAGATACCCAAGGAGGCAATGTCACGGCTCAACACAACGGTTGAGTCCAAGTGAGCAAACGTTGTCGCAGGCGATGGATCGGTCAAGTCATCCGCTGGCACGTAAACGGCCTGGATGGAGGTGATCGAACCGGTTTTGGTCGACGTAATACGCTCTTGCAAGCGGCCCATTTCTTCAGCCAGAGTAGGCTGGTAGCCCACGGCGGAAGGCATACGGCCCAACAAAGCAGACACTTCAGTGCCGGCCAAGGTGTAGCGATAGATGTTGTCAACGAAGAACAAAACATCTTTTCCTTCATCACGGAACGACTCAGCGATAGTCAAACCAGTCAAAGCAACGCGCAAACGGTTACCTGGTGGCTCATTCATTTGACCGTAAACCATAGCCACTTTGGACTCTTCGAGGTTCTCGAGGTTCACAACGCCAGAGTCAGCCATCTCGTGGTAAAAGTCATTGCCTTCACGGGTACGCTCGCCCACACCAGCAAACACGGACAAGCCGCTGTGCGCCTTGGCAATGTTGTTGATCAGTTCCATCATGTTCACGGTCTTGCCAACGCCAGCGCCGCCGAACAAGCCCACTTTGCCGCCTTTGGCAAACGGGCAAACCAAGTCAATCACCTTGATGCCGGTCTCAAGCAACTCTTGCGAGGGGCTCAATTCGTCATACGTAGGTGCCTTGCGGTGGATAGACATGTGCTTGTCCGCAGTCACAGGACCACGTTCGTCGATGGGCGAACCCAGCACGTCCATGATGCGGCCCAGTGTGGCTTTGCCCACGGGAACCATGATCGGGTTGGAGGTGTTGGTCACCATCAAGCCGCGACGCAGACCGTCAGACGAACCGAGCGCAATCGTACGGACGATACCGTCGCCGAGTTGCTGCTGTACTTCCAGTGTCAATGACGTGCCTTCGAGTTTGAGGGCGTCATAAATCTTTGGCATCTGATCACGTGGAAATTCCACGTCAACCACTGCGCCAATACACTGAACAATTTTTCCTTGGGCTTGAGCCATTTTGTTGCTCCAATAAATTTGAATTTGCTAGCTACTTCGAATTGGAGGCTTAAGCCCCAATCGCTGCAGCCCCAGAGACGATCTCGGACAATTCCTTGGTGATCGCTGCTTGGCGAGTCTTGTTATAGACCAGCTTCAACTCACCAATGACATTGCCTGCGTTGTCGGTTGCTGCCTTCATCGCGACCATACGAGCAGCATGCTCGGAGGCCATGTTTTCAGCCACGGCCTGGAAAACCAGAGCCTCGACATAGCGCACCAGCAGATCGTCAATGACCGTCTGTGCGTCAGGTTCGTAGATGTAATCCCAGCTGTGCGTAGTGCCAGAGGCACTTGTTTCGGCTTGCATCTGGTCTGCGGACAAGGGCAACAACTGCTCCATCACCACTTCCTGCTTCATCGTATTGATGAAGCGGGTGTAGGAGAGATGGACCGAATTGATTTCGCCACGCGCATAAGCATCGAGCAAAACCTTGACAGGTCCGATCAAACGCTCAAGGTGCGGCTTATCGCCCAATTGCGTCACGTGAGCGACGACTTGAGCACCGATACGGTTAAGGAAACCAAAACCCTTGTTGCCGATGGCCACGGTCTGCGCTGTCATGCCAGCGGCTTGCAGTTCACGCAATTTGTTGGTGACACTGCGAAGCACGTTTGTGTTGAGTCCGCCGCACAAACCTTTGTCTGTAGACACCACAATTAAACCAGCAACTTTGACGTCGTTGGTTTTCATGAAGGCATGCACGTACTCAGGGTTTGCTTTGCCCATGTTGGATGCGATATTGCGCACTTTTTCAGAATACGGGCGAGCTGCCCGCATACGTTCTTGTGCCTTACGCATCTTGGACACGGAGATCATCTCCATGGCCTTGGTGATCTTCTTCGTACTTTCGAAGTTCTTGATCTTGCCGCGTATTTCCTTGCCTGTTGCCATTAAAACGCTCCTTCGCTGTTACTTCAGGGGACCTTAAGCGAACGACTTCTTGAACGCAGCAATCGCTGTATTCAATTCGGCCTCAGCGTCTTTGTCCATCGCTTTGGCAGCTTCGAGCTTGGCCAGAAGGGCTGCGTTTTTGTCTTTGAGGTGGCTGTGAAGGCCGTGCTCGAAAGCCAAAACCTTGTTCACTGCGATGTCATCAAGGAAACCCTTGTTAACGGCAAACAAAGTCGCACCCATCAAAGAGATAGGCTGTGGGCTGTACTGGGCTTGCTTAAGCAGCTCAGTCACGCGGGCTCCGCGCTCGAGTTGCTTGCGAGTGGCTTCGTCCAAATCGGAGGCGAACTGCGCAAACGCAGCCAACTCACGGTACTGGGCCAAGTCGGTACGGATACCACCGGACAGGTTCTTGATTAGCTTGGTCTGGGCAGCGCCACCGACGCGAGACACCGAGATACCGGCGTTGATCGCAGGACGGATGCCGGCGTTGAACAACGAAGTTTCCAAGAAGATCTGGCCGTCCGTGATCGAAATCACGTTGGTTGGCACGAAAGCAGACACGTCACCGGCTTGCGTTTCAATGATGGGCAAAGCAGTCAAAGAACCAGTTTTGCCTTTAACAGCACCCTTGGTGAAATCTTCAACGTACTTGGCGTTCACGCGAGCGGCACGCTCAAGCAGACGGCTGTGGAGATAGAACACGTCGCCAGGGTAAGCTTCGCGGCCTGGTGGGCGACGCAAAAGCAAGGACACCTGACGGTAAGCAACGGCTTGTTTGGACAGATCGTCATAAACGATCAGCGCGTCTTCACCGCGGTCGCGGAAGTACTCGCCCATGGTGCAGCCGGAGTAGGCGCTGACGAATTGCATCGCAGCCGACTCAGAGGCCGTAGCAGCCACCACAATGGTGTACTCCATCGCGCCAGCTTGCTCAAGCGCACGCACCACGTTTTTGACGGAAGAGGCTTTTTGGCCAATCGCGACATAAACGCAGGTCATGTTCTGACCTTTTTGGTTGATGATCGCGTCAATAGCAACGGCAGTTTTGCCGGTCTGACGGTCACCAATGATCAATTCACGCTGACCACGTCCCACCGGAACCATAGAGTCAATTGACTTCAGGCCAGTTTGCATGGGTTGATCCACAGATTGACGAGCAATCACACCTGGAGCCACTTTTTCGATAACGTCAGTCATCTTGGCGTTGATGGGGCCTTTGCCGTCGATCGGTTGACCGAGTGCATTGACCACGCGGCCTTTGAGCTCAGGGCCTACGGGCACTTCAAGAATACGACCCGTGCATTTCACGATGTCGCCTTCAGAGATGTGCTCGTACTCACCCAAGATCACAGAACCCACCGAGTCACGCTCGAGGTTGAGTGCTAGACCGTAGGTGGGCAAGCCGTCGCTGCCAGCCGGGAATTCGAGCATTTCGCCCTGCATCACGTCAGACAAACCATGGATGCGGCAAATGCCGTCAGTCACGGAAACAACAGTACCTTGATTGCGAATGTTGGCGCTGGTGGACAGGCCTTCAATGCGACTCTTGATCTGGTCAGAAATTTCTGCTGGATTGAGTTTCATGACTCTTTCCCTCTTTCGTTAATTGGGCAAAACATCCAAAAGCTTACGCCTTAGGATGTCAATG
>CAIMHL010000331.1 GCA_903840825.1 uncultured beta proteobacterium | reverse complement strand
GCAGACGCGCTGTGATCCAGCGCTGCACCAGCAGCACGCCCAATTCGACCATCGCTTTGTCACGCGGTTTGTAGGGCCGTGCCGGGATGATCGCCACGCCATAATGCTGTGCCATGTCGGCGTAGGTGGCATTCAGTTCCGGTTCGTAGCGGCACGGCTTGGTCACCGCCGATTTCAGATTGTCCGGCACCACGATCTGCGGCACGCATTCGAAGAAATTGAAGGTCCTGACATGCGAGCCTATCCAGTCGGGCAACTTCTGGCTCATGGTGGCTTCGGCGAAGGTATAACCCGAGGCGCCCAGCACCGCAACGAAGATTTGTGCCGGACGAATTTCGCCGGTCTCTCGGTCAACGATGGGAACCCCGTCGCCACTGTAGTCAACGAACAACTTCTCGCCGGCCTTGTGGGTTTGCCGCATCGAGAGTTTCAGGCGGCTGCGGTATTGCCGGTAATACACGCAGAACTGCGCATATTGGTATGCCGGACCTGCGCAGGATGCTCGGTATTCTTCCCACAGCAGCAACAGCGTAACCCCTTTGCGCGTGAGCTCCTGATGGATATGGGCGCAGTCAGGCAGGACGTTTCCGCGAACGGGCCTGACGAGCGGAAACAGCCGAGCTTCCAATGTGGCGTCATCCAGCCCTTCAGGAAGCGGCCACGACACGCCAGCCACCTCGGCAGCCTGGGTGTATTTGGAAATAACGCCCACGGATAGCTTCAAGCTGGCAGCGATTTGCCGGAAACTCAAATTGGCTTCGTATTTGAGGCGAAGCACCTCTTTGATCTTGCGCATGGAACTCCTTACCGCCGGCATAACAACCCCCAAAAAACTTGGGGATGCTCCAGCAATTACAGGTTAAGTTCCAGCACACATCACGCACGGTTCTGCCATCGTGAACGCTGATTCTGGCGTCGTGAACTCCCATTCTGGTGAATGGCTAAAAGCGTTCACGTTCGACCAGAATCAGCGTTCACGTTCCGTCAGAATCACTGTTCACGTTCGCCCAGAAAGAGTGTTCACGTTGCTCCAGAATATGCATTTCGGATCTTAATCGCATTTTTCCGGTTTTTAGCCGTTTCCCCAGCCCAATTGCGGCTCTTTCTTGCCTCTTTGGCCCATTCTCATGCTGTTAGGCAGATTTTGGGCGCACCAACCCTGTCAATGCCGATCACCTTGTTACGAATCAGCACCTCAATGCGGCACAGGTTGTAGGTCAGATTCATCAAGGTCACACCCACCTTGGCGCGCGCAATGCCAATGGTGCGAATGAAGATCCCACCCATACTGTTTTCCATGTGCCCAAAGACATGCTCGACCCGTGCTCGCACTCGGGACTTAGCCTTGTTGCTGATTTCTTGGCTTTCGCTTAGCGGCTTGCCCCGGTAGGCGCGCTCGTTGATCTGGCTGGTGTGCTCACTGTCGTTGAGACTTTGTTCTTGCTCTTCTGAGCGGTAGGCGCTGTCAGCCCAGACCTCTTTGCCACCCACGGCCTCATCGCGCAACACCGCCTCCAGCACTTGGCTGTCATGCACGCTAGCATCCGTGCAGGCGTGGCTGGCGATGAGCTTGGTGTCTTTGTCGATGTTGATGTGGTTCTTGTAGCCGTAGTGGTTTTGTCCGCCCTTTTTGGTCCAGCGTGCATCCGTGTCTTTGTGGGCCAGTTTGTTGGGCTGCTTGGTGTCTTGGCCCCACTCAATGGGCACGGCACCTGCTTTGATGAGCGCGTTGTTGTCCCGGCCATTGCGCTGAATGGGTACGGGCACAAAGGTGGCATCAATGATCTGACCGCTTTTGATCTCGATTCCCATCTCGGCCAGCGCCTGATTCAGGCGCTCAAACAATGCATCGGCCAGCTTGTGCTCTTTGAGAGCTTCGCGAAAGGCCCACACGGTGCGCGCATCGGGGACGTTGCCTGCAAGCGCTACTCCCAAAAATCGCATGAACGAGAGGCGGTCTGTAACTTGGTATTGCAGGCGTTCGTCAGACAGGCCATTGAGTCGCTGCAAGACGAGCATTTTGAACATGAGGATGCGACAGGTTGGTTTGCGCCCGGCTTTGCTTTTACGCTCTTTACTGTCCAGGCGCTCAAGGATGGGACGAAATATCTCCCAGTCGATGATGGCATTGAGTCGCTCCAGTGGGTCGCCCGTTTTGCTCAAGCTGGCGTAGCGGTTCTCAAGGTCAAAGAGGCTGTTTTGCATGCGGCACCGGTCAGTTTTGGGGCAGCTTCTATAACGTTTTAGGGTGGCTTAACGAGGAATTGTTTACATAGATGAAGTTGATAAAATTAGCAGAAAAACAGAGAACCCTTCAATTACAAGAGACGTTTCTGGAGAGGGAGTTCAGCAGGCTCTTTTGAAAATTATGG
>CAIMHL010000330.1 GCA_903840825.1 uncultured beta proteobacterium | reverse complement strand
CTTAACCACGCCCTGCGCCGCCAAGCCGATGTGGCCTTGCGCCACTACCTGACCGAGGTGCATTACCTGGGCGGCGAGCTGTCGCTCTCTGCCATGTTGGTGGACTGCCTGCCCGCCATGCAAGACCTGGCCAAGCGTTCTCCCGACACCAACGAGCACCGCAAAGACGAACCCTACCGCCGCGCCCTGATCGGCATTTATGCCCGCCTGGCCGCAGCCTTGAGCGATTTGACCGGCGGCGAAGCGGCCCGCCACGCCGTAGTCCCGCAAAACGCTTACCTGAGTGCTGAAGAATTTTTGGCCGACCTGCGCACCATCGAAGCCTCGTTGCTGGCCCACCACGGTGCAGCCTTGGTGGCGCAGCGCTTGCACCCGCTGATTCGGGCGGTTGAGGTGTTTGGCTTTCATCTTGCCACGGTTGATTTGCGCCAAAGCTCTGACAAGCATGAGGCCGTGGTGGCCGAACTGCTGAGCGTGGCACGCATTAAAGCGGGTTACGAAGGTCTGGACGAACTGGCCAAACGCGCGCTGCTGGTCAGCCTGCTCAACGACGTCCGCCCCTTGCGCGTCATGGGGCACGATTACTCGGCCCACGCCCAAAGCGAAATCGCCATTTTTGAGGCCGCCAAGCTGATGCGTGAGCGCTTTGGCGCACAGGCCATTCGCCACTACATCATCAGCCACACCGAGACCGTGAGCGATTTGCTGGAAGTGATGCTGCTGCAAAAAGAGGTCGGGCTGATGCGCGGTCTGCTCAGCGATGCGGCCACTTGCGACCTGATCGTGGTGCCGCTGTTTGAGACAATAGAAGACCTGCGCAATGCCGCGCCCATCATGCGCGAGTTTTACGCCACACCAGGCGTCACCGAACTCATCAAGCGCAGCGGGCATGACCAGTACAGCGAACAAGACATCATGCTGGGCTACTCAGACAGCAACAAGGACGGCGGCATTTTCACCAGCAACTGGGAACTTTATAGGGCCGAGATTGCACTGGTCGAGCTGTTTGACCAACTCAACCATGACCTGCAGGACCAGGCCGGTGGGAAACCCATCCAACTGCGCATGTTCCACGGCCGTGGCGGCACGGTCGGACGTGGCGGCGGCCCCAGCTACCAAGCCATTTTGGCCCAGCCCCCCGGCACGGTGCGCGGTCAGATTCGCCTGACCGAACAGGGCGAAGTCATCGGCTCCAAATACGCCAACCCAGAAATTGGCCGGCGCAACCTGGAGACCCTGGTGGCCGCCACGCTGGAGGCCACGCTTCTGCAGCCCACCAAACCGGCCACGCAACCGTTCTTGAAAGCCGCTGCCGAACTGTCCATGAGCAGCATGGCCGCTTACCGCAAGCTGGTGTATGAGACCCCAGGCTTTACCGAGTACTTTTTTGACTCCACCCCCATCCGCGAGATTGCCGAACTCAACATCGGCTCACGCCCGGCATCGCGCAAACCCTCCCAAAAGATTGAAGACTTGCGCGCCATTCCCTGGGGCTTTAGCTGGGGCCAATGCCGCTTGACTCTGCCCGGCTGGTACGGTTTTGGCTCTGCGGTGGAGGCCTTCATGCAACAAGAAGGCGCCAAGACCAGCAAAGAAAAACTCGCCTTGTTGCAGCAGATGTACAAGCAGTGGCCATTCTTCAAGACCCTGCTCTCCAACATGGACATGGTGATGGCCAAAAGCGACCTGGCGCTGGCCTCGCGCTACGCTGAGCTGGTGGGTGATTCGCGCCTGCGCAAGAGAATCTTCACCGCGATTGAAGCCGAATGGCACCGCACAGCAGCCGTGCTGGGGCTCATTACCGGCGACAAGCAGCGACTGGCCAACAACGCCGCGCTGCAACGCTCGATTCGCCACCGCTTTCCCTACATCGACCCGCTGCATCACCTGCAAGTGGAGTTGGTGCGCCGCTACCGGGCCGGGCAAGGCGATGAGCGCGTGCAGCGCGGCATTCACATTTCCATCAACGGCATTGCGGCGGGGCTGCGCAACACGGGCTAAGCTGCTGGCGTAAGGTGGAGAGTTGACGACGAGAAACCGCCAAGGGCTCGTCCACACCCTCTAGCCGTACCGCCCAAGGCCCCGACGTCTGCTCGGTCAGGATGCTGCCCAGCGTCCTGACAGCGTGCCGGGCCACCAGCGTGTGGCGGTGAATGCGGATGAAGTGGCCGGGGTGCCTGGCCTCAAGCGCCGCCAAAGAGCCGACAAAAATGTAGCGCCGGGCCGACGTGCAAACGGTGATGTATTTCAACTCCGCCTTGAGATACAGCACGTCAGCCAAGGCTACGCACTGTGTTTTACCCCGGTCTTGAATTCGCAAGAAATAGTGAGGAAAATCATCACTAAAGCCAATAGATACATGCTTAACCAGCTCTTCTTTTAATAGTGATTCCTGCCAACAGTTGAGGAGCTCAGCGTCCAAGGTCAAGCCCCCGAGACGAGCGCTTAAAAGCGTCATAGTGGAAGCTCGATAAAATTTGGCTTTGTTTCATTAATGATTGGGCTTTAAATAGCCGCCTTGTTCATCGTTCCCGCTCCAGCGCGTCCAGACAAGTTCAATTATTGATGTTATTCATCAAATAAAATAATTTACCGCACAAATTTTCTCTGTCTGTGCCCAACTTTTAGACGTCCATGCCCCATAACCAATTCGACAAAAAATCAGAAGCTTGGTCTGCCCTGTTCTCAGAGCCCATGAGCGACCTGGTCAAGCGCTACACCTCCAGCGTGTTTTTTGACAAACGCCTGTGGCAGGCCGACATTGCAGGCTCGCTGGCGCATGCCGAGATGCTGACCGCCCAAAAGATCATCAGCGCGGAAGACCACGCGGCCATTCAAAGCGGCATGGCAACCATCAGCGCCGAGATTGAGTCTGGCGCGTTTGAGTGGAAGCTGGATCTGGAAGACGTGCACCTCAACATCGAAGCGCGCCTGACCCAGTTGGTGAGCATTGCGGGCAAGCGCCTGCACACCGGGCGCTCGCGCAACGACCAAGTGGCCACCGATGTGCGCCTGTGGCTGCGCGGCGAGATTGATTTGATCATCGCCCTACTGACCGACTTGCAAAAAGCGCTGATTGAAGTGGCCGAGAAAAACGTCGAGGTCATCCTGCCCGGCTTTACCCACCTGCAAGTGGCCCAGCCCATCAGCTTTGGCCACCACATGCTGGCCTATGTCGAGATGTTCTCCAGAGACGCCGAGCGCATGAGTGACGTGCGCCGGCGCACCAACCGCCTGCCTTTGGGCGCGGCAGCGCTGGCCGGCACCAGCTACCCGCTGGACCGCGAGCGTGTGGCCGTGAGCCTCGGCATGGTGGACGACAAGGGCCAGCCACAGGTGTGCCAAAACTCGCTGGACGCCGTGAGCGACCGCGACTTTGCCATTGAATTCACCGCCGCCGCCTCGCTGTGCATGGTGCACATCAGCCGCTTTAGCGAAGAGTTGATTTTGTGGATGAGCCAGAACTTTGGCTTCATCCATATCGCCGACCGTTTCACCACCGGCAGTTCCATCATGCCGCAGAAGAAAAACCCCGATGTGCCCGAATTGGCACGCGGCAAAACAGGCCGCGTGGTGGGCCATTTGATGGGCCTCATCACCCTTATGAAAGGCCAGCCCCTGGCCTACAACAAAGACAACCAGGAAGACAAAGAGCCGCTGTTCGACACCGTGGACACGCTCAAAGACACACTGCGCATTTTTGCCGAAATGGTGGGCGGCCAGCTCAACCCGGCCACTGGCGCCAAAGAAGGCGGCATCACCGTCAAGCCCGAGGCCATGGAGCGCGCCGCCCTGCGCGGCTACGCCACCGCCACCGATTTGGCCGACTATTTGGTGAAAAAAGGCCTCCCTTTCCGCGATGCCCACGAAACCGTGGCCCACGCCGTCAAAGCCGCCATCGCCCACCAAGTGGACTTGTCCGAGCTACCCCTGGCGGTGCTGCAAGAGTTCAACCCGAATATTGAGAAAGACGTCTATGAAGTGCTGAGCCTGCGCGGCTCACTCAACGCGCGTGATATTTTGGGCGGCACGGCCCCCAAGCAGGTGCGCTTGCAAATTGCACGGCACTTGAAGCGGCTGGGTTAGTCGGCGCACTTCGACACGAAAGAACGACACTAAATATCGTAATTTTGTCACCCTAGTGGAGAGCCGGTAATTTTATAAAAGTGTCAAAGGTTTCACGCTCTAAATAGCCCACGCCATCTTCCCAGCGCTTGCGGTGGTGCTGCACCGATTACCGCACGGCATCACTAAAGCGTAAAACCTCCAGCTCAATTTTTTGAAGTGCGCTGCGGGTAGTGACACAGGCCAAGGAGACCACCCCCGCCAAACCTGGCCCACGCAAAGTCTGCGTGCGGGTGGTCGATGTGTTTGGGTTTGAGGCCGAAGTGATTGCCACTGTCGGGGTGACTTGACGTGCTGAAGGAGGCCGCTTTAAGCCACAGCCAGTGCACGAACGGCCAGCAAACTGTCTTTCAACGCGGCTTGCGCGACTTTCAGGTCATAAGCCGCTTGCAGGTTGAGCCGGTACTGAGGGGTTTGACGTAGCGCCAGCCCCAGGCGCGATGCCAACTCAGCAGTGACCGGGCGTTGGCCCTTGAGGACGTGGGACATGCGCATGGGCGAGACCCCAAGGGCCTCGGCAAAAGCGGTTTGTGTCAGTGCCATGTCGTCAACTATTTCGCGCAGAAATTCGCCGGGGTGTATGGTGGGCATTCCGTTCACAGGTGTTTTCGTGGTGCTCTTTTCTCAAAGGTAATCGATGATTTCAACGTCTTGCGCATTGCCGCGCTAGAGCCGAACTTTGGAAGGGTTGACAATTCACCTCGTGGCACACATTGAGGATGAGATGAACCTGTTGAGCAGTCTTTGAGCCCGCCTTCGACGAGAAACTGGTTAACCAGACCTGTCTGACATAAAGATTTAAAATTTTAGTTATTAATTGAAACCGACCGTATCGGCAGACTCCATGACAAAAAAGACGCCCCCCAGTCCCCCTCCACGTCGCCCCACCATGACGGATGTGGCCAAGACCGCTGGCGTTTCCCAGTCCACCGTGTCGATGGTGCTGAACAACATCGAAGGTGCCCGCCTAGCCGCCGACACCCGCGCACGGGTCCTGTCGGTGGCCATGGAGCTCGGTTACCGCCTCACCCGGCGCGACCCCGTTCTCATGTCTGCACCCACCAGTGGGAGCGGGGGCCGCAGAATTGTGGCCTATCTGGTGGACGAACTCTCCACCAGCGTGCACCCCGTTCAGAGTGTTGACGGCGCCCGCGACGCAGCCTGGCAACACGATTGCGTGCTCAGCGTGGCGCTGACGCGCGGCAATCCGGCACAAGAGGCTGCGGTCATTGAAGCCTTCAAAAGCCATCCTCAACTGCTCGGGGTGATTTATTCGACCATCTTCACCCGTGAAGTACAGGTGCCTGAAAGCCTGAACGGCATCCCCACGGTATTGCTCAATTGTCACAGCGCTGGTTTTGGCGGGCAGATGATCGTGCCCAGCGAAGTCGCAGGGGGCCACGGAGCCACAGAGTATTTGCTCGGCAAAGGCCATACCCGCATTGCCTACATCAACGGTGAGCCCTGGATGGAAGCCGCAAAAGACCGGCTTAAGGGTTACCGCCGTGCGCTGGCCACCCACGACATCGCTTTCGACGCCACCTTGGTTCGCGATGGCGACTGGAACATGAGCTCTGGCTATGCCGCTACCCGTGAGCTCATGTGCCAGGAGCGACCACCAACCGCTATTTTTTGCGCCAATGATCTCATGGCCATAGGGGCACTGGACGCGCTGCACGAAATGGGTCTTAATGTGCCCGGTGACGTGGCCGTGATGGGCTATGACGATCAGGAAATGGCCCAACACACCCGCCCAGCCCTCACTACCGCCCTGTTGCCCAACTACGAGTTGGGCCGCAGTGCGCTCGAAGCCTTGCTTGAGGTCTCGCGTGCAAACCCCGCCGACAAGCCTTCTGGCCGCTCGCGGATCATGAAAATCGAATGTCCGGTTGTGAGCCGCGACTCCGCCTAAAACCCTGACGCGCTACAGGTCAGCGGCAAATTTTCGACCCCCCTGGTCCCAGATAGGGGACAGGTAAGGGTAATTGCTAATATTATTCGCAAATATTTTCAGTATGATTCAAATCATAGAAACGGTGCGACATCTGACTGCCCACCTTTGAAGCAGCCCAGACGCCAACCGGAACAAAAAAATGGCCAATATTTCGCTCAAATCTGTGTGTAAAGCCTATGGCGACCATGCACCTGTGATCCGCAACGTCGACTTGGACATCGCCCAGGGCGAGTTCTGCGTGTTTGTCGGCCCATCGGGCTGCGGCAAGTCCACCCTGCTGCGCACCATCGCAGGCCTGGAAGACATCACCTCCGGAGATTTGATGATCGGTGGACAGCGCATGAACGACGTGGCCCCGGCACAGCGCGGCGTAGCCATGGTGTTTCAGTCGTATGCACTGTTCCCGCACATGACGGTCTACGAAAACATGGCCTTTGGACTGAAACTCGCCAAGACCCCCAAGGCCGAGATCGACCAGAAGGTGCGCGCGGCTTCCGATATCTTGCAACTCGGCCCCTACCTGAGCCGCCTGCCCAAAGCACTGTCAGGTGGTCAGCGGCAGCGAGTGGCTATCGGGCGAGCCATCGTGCGCGAACCCGGCGTATTCTTATTTGACGAACCCTTGTCTAACCTCGACGCGGCATTGCGCGTGCAAACCCGTTTTGAAATCGCCAAAATCCACCGAGATTTCGGACGTGCCAGCACCGTATACGTGACCCACGACCAGGTTGAAGCCATGACACTGGCCGACCGCAGTTTGCTGCTCAACTCCGGTCCAACCGTCGCCCAAGAGGGCAGCGTGGCGCAATGCGGTTCACCGCTGGAGCTGTACCACCGTCCGCGCAACTTGTTTGTGGCTGGCTTTATTGGCTCGCCCAAAATGAACTTCCTGCCGGGCATTTTTGTTGCTGGCAATGATTCGATGGCGCAGGTGAAGCTTGCCGACGGCGAAGTCATCCAGGCAGCTGTTGACGCGCGCAGCCTGCTTGCCGGCCAACCCATCACCGTGGGCATTCGCCCTGAGCATGCCCGCATTGGTACCAGCCACCAGCACATCGTGCGTGAAGTGCAATGGCAAGAACGTCTGGGTGAGTCCACCTACCTTTATCTCAACAGCGGTGATATCAGTGATCCTCTGGTGGTGAAAGCCGAAGGACTCACCGTAGCACAACCTGGCAACAGGGTCCCCATGGCACTGCCTGAGCAGCACTGCCACCTGTTCGACGACAACGGGCTGGCTCTGCCACGCACCGTCCGCGAGTCGGATGTGCCAGTGCCTTTGGCTGCCTGAACGTCCGTCTGTAGCGGCCTACCAGCAATTCACAACACTTCGCAAACCCCATGGAACTCGGCATCTGCTATTACCCTGAACACTGGCCCAGAGAGCAATGGCCAGTTGACGCACAACGCATGCGAGACATGAACATCCGCTGGGTGCGCATCGCTGAGTTCGCCTGGAGCCGCATCGAACCATCACCCGGTGTTTTTGAATGGGAATGGCTTGATCAAGCCATTGATACTCTGCACGCCCAAGGGCTGAAGGTGGTCATGTGCACGCCGACCGCAACGCCGCCAAAATGGCTGGTTGATCAAATGCCCGACATGTTGGCAGTCGATGCCCAAGGGCACACCCGCGGCTTTGGTTCGCGCCGCCACTATTGTTTTTCACACGCGGGTTATCAGGCCCAGAGCCAGCGAATTACCCGTGCCGTGGCTGAACGGTATGGCAACCACCCCGCAGTAGCCGCTTGGCAAACCGACAACGAATACGGCTGCCACAACACGGCCATATCCTACAGCTCAGCCGCGGCCGAAGGCTTCCGCACTTGGCTTGCCGGGCGCTACGGAGACGCGCGTGAACTGAACCGAGCCTGGGGCACGGTGTTCTGGAGCCAGGAGATTCGCAACTTTGATGAAATCGATCTGCCCAACCTGACCGTCACTGAAGCCAACCCTTCGCACCGCCTGGATTTCCAGCGCTACAGCTCTTGGGCCGTAGCACGGTTTCAAGAAGCCCAATACCAGTTGCTCAAGGCTTTATCCCCGGGGCGCCCAGTCAGCCACAACTACATGGGCTTCTACACCGAGTTCAACCACCATGAGGTGTCAGAAAACCTAGACATCGCCACCTGGGACAGCTACCCGCTGGGTTTTACGCAAGACTTCTTCCTGAGCCCTCAAGAGAAAGTGCAATACGCTCGCACTGGCCACCCCGACGTCCCGGCTTTTCACCACGACCTGTACCGCGGCATGTGTGCCAGCGTGCGTGCCGATGCCCCGGCTCATGGCCGCTGGTGGGTCATGGAGCAGCAACCCGGGCCCGTGAACTGGGCGCAGTGGAACCTAGCCCCGCACGACGGCATGGTCCGCTTGTGGACATGGCAGGCCTTTGCACATGGCGCAGAGGTAGTGAGTTATTTCCGCTGGCGCCAGGCCCCCTTTGCACAAGAGCAAATGCACACTGGCCTGAACCGTCCTGACTTCAGTTTGGACCAAGGCGGCGTCGAAGCTGCGCAAGTGGGCGAAGAGCTCGCCGAACTGTGCCACACCATGTGCGCCAGCAAACTCAGTGTGCGCAACCGCGTCGCCCTGGTTTTTGACTACGACGGTTTGTGGATGGGCCAGATCCAGCCACAAGGCAAAGACTACAACGGATTAGCACTGGCTTTTCGTCTGTACAGTGCGCTGCGCCAACTCGGTCTCGACATCGACATCGTTGGCCCCAATGCACCGCTGTCTGCCTACCAGCTGATCGTGTTGCCGGTCTCTACCCATGTGTCGCCGGCACTATTGGAGCAGCTGAAGAACACCACCGCACAGCTTGTCTTCGCCCCTCGCGCAGGCAGCAAAACCACCGATATGCACGTACCACCTCAACTCGCGCCAGGGCCACTGCAAAGCTTACTCGGTCTGCGCGTTAACAGAGTGGCTTCTTTGCCGCCGGGCTTCGAAGAAGTCGGCCACTTGCTTGATCAAGCAACCACTGTCACCGGATGGTTCGAGGACCTGGCACTGCATGGCGCTCACAAACTGGCCACCTTGTCAGACGGTCGCCCGCTGGTGACACTGAACGATCGCGCCTGCTACGTCGCCGGTGGGCTGGACGATGCAGCATGGCAACGCTTGCTGGAAAGCCGAGCACTGGCCGCAGGCCTGGAGCCTCAACGGCTGCCTGCCGATTTGCGCGTAAGCCGCCTCGGTGCTCTTGCCATGGCCTTCAATTTTTCCGACAAAGCTATTGACTGGTCTCCGGTCGGCAGCACTTCGGAGCCCTTGTTGGGTGAACCTAGCGTGGCGGCACGCGGGCTCTCCATCTGGCACCTCGTTTGAGGCGCCCGTTTCGTTTCGTTTTCCCCGGTCATTACTTTACAAACTAGGAGACATCACTTGAAATTCAAACTAAAAACTCTGGCTCTCAGCGCCGCGCTGAGCCTTAACGTGCTGGCAGCCAATGCCGGCGTCATCACATTCAACACCGATGCGTCCGACCCGGCTCCTAAGGCGGCATTCGCCGAGTTGGTCAAAGGCTTTGAAGCCGCCAACCCCGGCATCACCGTCAAGATCAACACTTTTGACCACGAAGGCTACAAAACATCCATCCGGAACTTTCTGACCGCCGATGCCCCTGATGTGGTGAACTGGTACGCAGGCAACCGCATGGCTCCGTTCGTTAACGCCGGCCTTTTCGAAGACGTGTCCGATGTGTGGAAAGCCAACGGACTGGACAAGTCCCTGGCTTCCGCTGTGCCTTCCATGACGCAAAACGGCAAGCAGTGGGGCATCCCCTATACCTACTACCAATGGGGTGTGTACTACCGCAAGGACATCTTTGACAAACTCGGTATCACTGAACCAAAGACCTGGGATCAGTTGCTCGCTGCCAGCAAGAAACTGAAAGAAAACAAGATCGTTCCTTTCGCCATCGGTACCAAGGCCACCTGGACCACCGGCGGCTGGTTCGACTACTTGAACCTACGCGTCAACGGCTACCAGTTCCACATGGATCTGACCTCTGGCAAAGTGCCTTACACCGACAAGCGTGTGAAGGCTGTGTTCGACAAGTGGGACGACCTAGTCAAGCCAGGCTACTATTTGGATAACCACGCCGCCTACCAGTGGCAAGAGGCCCTGCCAGCTTTCGTTAAAGGCGAAGCCGCGATGTATCTGATGGGTAACTTCGCTGTGGCTCCTATGCGTGAAGCTGGTCTAAAAGACGAGCAGATCGGCTTCATGCAGTTCCCTGAAATCACCAAGGGCGTGGCCATGGCTGAAGACGCACCAACCGACACCGTGCACATCCCTGCCAAAGCCAAAAACAAGGCCGATGCGCGCAAGTTCCTGGCCTACATCGCCAGCGCCAAAGCACAGTCTGAGATGAACAAGACCCTGGGTCAACTGCCGGTGAACAACCAGTCAACCAGCCCAGACGACAAGTTCCTGAAAGCCGGCTTCACAATGTTGTCGAACGCCAAGGGTCTGGCCCAGTTCTATGACCGCGATGCCGCCGCTGAAATGGCCAAGGCCGGCATGGACGGTTTCCAAGAATACATGCTCAAGCCTGAGCGCCGCGAAGCCATCCTGGAGCGTCTTGAGTCCGTGCGTAAGCGCGCCTACAAGTAAGCCTCTCCGTGACCGCCCCGGAGAGTTTGGAGCTCACGCTCTGAATTCTCCGTGGTAATTTTTTGCGTACAAAGCCATGCCACACACTGCCCTCCCCCCCAGTTCTTGGTGGTCCCGCCACCAAAAAACGATCGCACCCTGGTTGTTTCTGACGCCAGCGTTGGTCATGTTTGCCGTGTACGTGATCGCGCCAATTATTGAATCCATGGCCATCAGCCTCTACGACTGGGATGGCTTGGGCAAGCCGAAATACATCGGCCTACAAAACTACTTTGACCTCTGGCATGACCCTGATTTCTGGAAGTCACTTCAAAATAACCTGATCTGGATCTTTGGCTTCATGTTGGCCGTGCCAGCAGGTTTATTTCTGGCCTTGTTTCTCAACCAGACGGTGTTCGGCATACGGTTGATGAAGTCGCTGTTTTTTTTCCCATTTGTGATTTCTCAAGTAGTGCTGGGTCTGGTATTTTCCTGGTTCTACGACCCATCCAACGGCTTGCTGGCCCTGGTCTTCACCAGCTTGGGCTTGGAGCCGCTAGCTGTTCTGTCTGACGACACCATCGTCACCTACGGCATTGTGATTGCCGGCCTGTACCCGCAGATTGCCTACTGCATGATTTTGTACCTCACTGGCCTCAACAGCGTGCGTCCCGACCTGATCGAAGCAGCCCGCCTCGAAGGTGCCAAGGGCTGGACGATGCTCTGGCATGTGGTGTTGCCTCAACTACGCCCGGCCACATTCATCGCCGTGGTGGTAACCATCATCGGTTCACTGCGCAGCTTCGACATGATTTCCATCATGACCCAAGGCGGTCCCTACGGCTCTTCGCGCGTTTTAGCTTACTACATGTACGAAGTGGCGCTTTCCGAATACGGCTACCGCATGGGCTATGGCACTGCAATTGCCACCGTGCTGTTCTTCATCATGCTGATCTACATCGGCTTTGTGTTGCGGCGAATCTACCGTCAAGAGCAGGAGTCCTGAATGTTTCCAACCCCTATCGAAAAGGTGTCTGCGCCCACAAGGCTGCTCTATAAAGTTGCGTTACCCATCAGTCTGGTGGTGTGGCTGCTTCCGATCATTGCGGTGATGCTGACCTCGTTGCGCAGTCAGGGCGACCTCAACGCTGGCAACTACTGGGGCATGCCTTCGCAATGGATGCTGCTCGAGAACTACAGCGCTGTGTTTCAGAACACGCCCATGGTGCAGTTCGTGCTTAACAGCTTTTACGTCACCATCCCCACCGTCATCGGCACCGTGGTGCTCTCCACTTTGGCGGGCTTCGCGCTGGGCACTTACCGCTTCAAGTTCAACATGCTGGTGTTCTTGCTGTTTGTGGGTGGCAACTTTGTACCCTTCCAGATCCTGATGGTTCCGGTGCGCGAACTCACGCTCAAGATGGGCATGTACGACACCACCATGGGTCTCGTTCTTTTTCATATAGCGTTCCAGACTGGCTTCGCCACCTTCTTCCTGCGCAATTTCATCAGAGACCTTCCGTATGAGCTGATCGAAGCCGCGCGCATCGAAGGCGCCAACGAATGGCAGATATTCCACAGCGTAGTGTTACCGCTGGTGCGCCCTGCGGTGGCGGCTGTGGCGGTACTGATCTTTACCTTCATCTGGAACGATTACTTCTGGGCTACCGTGTTGATTCAGGGCGACCACGCCATGCCGGTCACCGGCGGACTGAAGTCACTTAACGGCCAATGGGTGGCGCAGTGGCAACTGGTGTCGGCCGGCTCTATTCTGGCGGCTATGCCACCCGTTCTTATCTTCTTCATGCTGCAAAAGCAGTTCATTGCCGGTCTGACCATTGGCGCCACCAAGGGCTAGCTCTTTACTTATGTCAAACTGGTTTTTACACGGCCGCGCCAGTAGTCTTCTGTTGACAGCGCCTGCTCCTGATGATCTGCACCAAGTGCCGCTGGTGCGCTACTGGGGCGCGCGTTTGCCTGAAGCAGCAGCGCCCAGCTTCTCATGGCGCGATGGTCGCGGTAGCCCACCGTCTTCGCTTGATCGAGACCTTGCACACAGCGTGTTCCCCAGCCTTGGATTTGGCGACAGCGGTGGCCCCGCTCTGCGTGCCCACCGCATGGGACGCGACTTTGGCTTTTCTGCTGACCGCTTCACAGTCACCCCCGATGCATCAGCCAATGGCTTGTTGATCCGTCTCGACGATGACAGCAGCCGCATCGGCGTCACACTCTCCCTGCATCTGGATACCTTCGATGTGCTGCGCATCGCAACCTGCCTGCATAACGAAGGCGACACACCGCTGCAGGTTGACGAGTTGGCCAGTGCCAACATCTACTTGCCTTGCGGCATGGAACTGGTACACAGCTTTTTCGGCCAGTGGTCCAACGAATTTCAATGGCAAACCGAGCCACTCGCGCAGAGACAATGGCACCAAGAAAGTGCCGCTGGGCGCACTTCTCACCAGCGCTTTCCCGGCGCAGTGGTAACCACCCGCCAGACCGACTACCACCAAGGCGCTTGTTATGGCGCTCACCTTGCCTGGTCAGGCAACCACCAGCAAACTATCGCCACCATGGATGACGGCGTGCACCAATGGCGTCTGGGCGTGCACTTTGCGCCCGGCGAACTGGCGCTTGCACCCGGTGCCCAGTGGAAGGCCCCACCGGTGATGGCTAGTTTCAGCCTTGATGGCCGTAACGGCCTGATGCAAAACTTTCACGCAGCCATGCGCGCCACTTTGCAATGGCCCACAGGCCAATTCACGCCACGCCCAGTGCACCTTAACACTTGGGAAGCGGTGTACTTCGATCACAAGCTCGAAGACCTGAAAGACTTCGCCACACAGGCTGCTAGCATCGGCGTGGAGCGCTTCATCCTCGACGATGGCTGGTTCCATGGCCGGCACGACGACCGTACCTCTTTGGGCGACTGGTGGCCCGACGCCAGCAAATATCCCGATGGCCTTGCGCCACTGGCCAACCACGTGACCGGACTGGACATGGAGTTTGGTCTTTGGGTCGAGCCCGAAATGGTCAACCCCGACTCCGATCTTTACCGGGCTCACCCCGAATGGGCATTCGCTTCGCCCGGCAAACGACAACAAACCTGGCGCAACCAACTGGTGCTCAACACGGCGTTGCCCGAGGTACAAAACTACCTGTTCGAAAAGCTTGATGCCTTGCTCAGCACCCTGCCCATCAGCTATCTGAAATGGGACATGAATCGTGACCTCACCCAGGTTGTAGGTGCCGATGGCTGTGCTGGCTATGTGGGATTTGTACATGGCCTCTATGCACTTCTCGCCCGTGTACGCGCTGCCTATCCAAACGTAGAAATTGAAAGCTGTGCTTCCGGCGGCGGGCGCATGGACGCCGGTGTGCTTGCCCACACCCACCGCTTCTGGACCAGTGACAACACTGACGCTCTGTCTCGGGTAAACATTCAACGCGGCGCTCTGGCATTCTTCCCCCCCGAGGTGCTGGGCGCCCACATTGGCCCCACCCCGTACCACACCACCGGGCGCACACAGTTGCTGGACTTCCGCGCCGGCGTGGCACTACCGTTGCACTTGGGCATTGAGCTTGACGTGCGCAAACTCGATGCCACCCAACGCTCGCAGCTTCTGCAGTGGGTGAACCTCTACAAGTCCTTGCGCGAGCGAGCGCACGAAGGCCGAGTTTGGCTTGGCGAGTGTGGCGATCACATCGTTTGGCAAGCCCATGGCCAGCCTGACAACCTCATCGTCTTCGTTACCCGGACAGCACCCACCGCAGCTCGCCATAGCCCACCCTTGTTGCTGCCCATGCTGGACCGTAACGTCCAGCACATCATTCGTCGCCTCGACCCTGTAAGCAAAAATGTGGCCAATGCCGGTGTGGATTCGACCTTGCACCAAGGCCTGCG
>CAIMHL010000329.1 GCA_903840825.1 uncultured beta proteobacterium | reverse complement strand
TTCTTTGCCAGCGACCCCAACCTTGGGCGAATTTTGGCCGCTGTCGGCTATGCAGGCATTGCCGACCTGGATCAGACCGGTATTGATTTGTACCTTGACGACGTTCTTGTGGCGGTCAAAGGCGGACGAAATCCTGCTTACCGGGAGGAAGACGGCCAGCGCGTCATGAAACAAAGCGAAATTACAGTGCGTGTGGTGCTGGGCCGGGGGCAGGCTGCAGACACCGTTTGGACCTGCGATTTAAGCCATGAGTACGTCACCATCAACGCGGACTACCGCTCATGAACGCCAGCTTTGAGCATTTACTCATGCGCGCTGAGCAGCTGATCAGCCGCATTGAATCGGTGTTGCCACAAGCGCCCGCGCAGCCCGACTGGACCGCCTCGGTGGCCTACCGCTACCGCAAACGCAGCACCGGCCACGGTGCGCTGGAGCCCGTGCGCCATGTTGGCGTGATGCGCCTGCTCGATTTAAAAGAAATTGAACCCCAGAAAGAAAAAATCCAGCTCAACACCCAGCAGTTCGTCCAAGGCAAGCCTGCCAACAACGTCTTGCTCACCGGTGCCCGTGGCACGGGCAAGTCCTCACTCATCAAAGCGTGTTTGAACGAATACGCGAGCCAAGGCTTGCGCCTGATTGAGGTGGACAAGGCGGATCTGGTCGATCTGCCTGACATTGTTGACGTCGTATCTGAGCGTCCCGAGAAGTTCATTGTGTTTTGTGATGACCTCAGCTTTGACGAAGGCGAGCCGGGCTACAAGGCGCTCAAGTCTATTTTGGACGGTTCTATTGCCGCCACAACGCCCAACGTCTTGATCTACGCCACCAGCAACCGCCGCCATTTGCTGCCCGAATACATGAAAGAGAACCTGAGCTACACCCACACGGATGATGGCGAAGTTCACCCCGGCGAAGGGGTGGAAGAAAAAATTTCTCTCTCGGAGCGGTTTGGCTTGTGGGTCAGCTTCTATCCGTTTACCCAAAACGAGTACCTCACCATCGTCGCCCAATGGCTGTCGTCTTTCAACGTGACAGCGTCCGCCATTGAAGCCGCCAGGCCTGAGGCGCTGGTGTGGGCGCTAGAGCGGGGTTCACGCAGCGGACGTGTGGCCTATCAATTTGCCCGTGACTATGCGGGAAAGCACGCCCAAGCATGAGTCGCACGCCGCTGGTTGCCGATGCCGAGTTGCCGCGAGTGGGTGGCATTGACCGCCCCGTGGTGGAAGTGGCGGTAGGCGTCCTGATTCAACCAGACGGCCAATTTTTGCTCACCTCCCGGCCAAAAGGCAAGGTCTATGAAGGCTACTGGGAGTTTCCAGGTGGCAAACTAGAAGCAGGCGAGAGCGTCGAGCAAGCCTTGGCGCGTGAGTTGCATGAAGAAATCGGCATCACGACGGGGCGGGTTGAGCGCTGGCGGGTTGAGATGATGGACTACCCGCATGCCTTGGTCCGACTGAATTTCTGCAAAGTCTTGAGCTGGACGGGTGAGCTACACATGCGCGAGGCTCAATCGTTTGTGTGGTCTCAGCTGCCGGTGGCAATCGGGCCTTTGCTGCCGGGAACTCTCCCGGTCTTGCAGTGGTTGGCCGATGAAGCCGGTTTTCTGGGTGCTACTTATCTGATAGCTGGTTAAGCAATCTGCCATTGGCTTAGAGGCCAATTTTTTATATATTTCTACCTGAATAAGCTCGGCACGCTATTTGCTGAGGTCAGGTCATGATCACCAGGCCCCCTTTCTGTCAATAATGCGACAAGCAGGCCAACCCGATACCCCCGCCATCAATTGTAGGCAATGCCGATACTTTGCCATCAGTTGGGACCCTGCGTTGCCCAATAGCTGTAAATTTTATGGCTTCAAGACCCGCTATATGCCGTCGGTTGACGTACTGCGTCTTGATGGCAACCCCTGCCAAGGCTTCGCCATAAAGTTACCTGGGGTGTCGGAAACTCGACGATAAAGCGGAGTTTTTTGTGGCATGACAATTGCTAATTACTCGTACCAACCGATATAAGTACGACATGCAGCCCATGTATCCATCATCCATTCCACAGCAAACAGCCCTTTGGCTGGACCCCTTTCGGAAGCTTAGCGCCTCCGAATTGGCGTTGTTGGGCGCTTTGGGTCTTAATGCACGTGTTGTCAGCACGTTGGATGAATTGCAAGACCAACTTGCAAATGCCCAATTGTTGGTCATTCGCCTAGCTGGTAGCGCTGAGTTGTTGTGCGAAGTCCAGTCGTTGATGAAAAACATGGGGTTCGATCTCCCCGTTATTTGTCGGGTTGAGCGCAAATCCCTCGAAATTGTCGTGGCCGCTATGCAGCAAGGCGCCCGCTATGTGCTTGATGCCGACGAGTGGTCTGCTCCTCAGTGGCAGGCTGCCATGGCCAAACCTGCCGAGAAGTCTGCCCAAGCTCTGCACCCAAGCCCTGCGCCGCAGCGAGCACCGGTGCCACGAAGTGTGGTTTATGTTGACCCGGCCAGTCGCAACTTATTGGCTTTGGCGCAAAAAGTAGCCCAAGCCAATGTGACCGTACTCCTGGAAGGCCCCACCGGGTCTGGTAAGGAAGTGCTGGCCCGTGTGCTGCACGAGTCTTCCCCCTGCGCACTTGGCCCCTTCGTCGGGTTGAACTGCGCGGCCATGCCTGAATTGATGATTGAAGACATGCTTTTTGGGCACGAAAAGGGCGCCTTTACAGGGGCTCTCAAAGAGCACAAGGGCTTATTTGAGCAAGCTCAGGGCGGCACACTTTTCCTGGATGAAATCGCAGAAATGCCGATGCACCTGCAAGCCAAACTGTTGCGCGTCTTGCAAGAGCGCAGCCTCATGCGTTTGGGGGGGGAGCGCCTGATCGCACTTGATGTCCGCGTTATCGCCGCCACCAACAAGAATTTGAGAGACGCCATCGCCCAGCGCGAATTTCGCGAAGATTTGTATTTCCGTCTCAGCACCTTCAAGCTTCGCGTACCCACGCTGCGGGAGCGCCGCGGCGACATATTGCCTTTGGTTGCCAGAATGCTTGCCAGGCATGCCTCAGAGGGGCAGGCCTATCGGGTCAGTGCGCAAGCCCAGACACTTTTGATGACCTACGCCTGGCCAGGTAACGTCCGCGAACTTGAAAATGTGACGCTTCGGGCCATGGTGCTTTGCCCCGACCACATGATTACTCAGGAGCATCTGATGTTCGACGACGCCGCGCCAGCCGCGCCTCATGCGGTACAGGATTTCGTTGAAACCGATTTGTCCACCCTGATTCCTGTCAATGAACAAGTTCGGGGTGTGGCCGTTGGCAGGGCACTGCATACGGGTGTCAAAAACAGTGAGCAGCGCCTGATTCAAGCGGCCCTGGAGACGACCGGTACCCGCAATGACGCTGCCAGAAAGTTAGGCATCAGCCCGCGCACACTGCGCTACAAATTGGCCAAATTAAAGGGAACTACCCCTGAGTTGGCAACTTCTCTCGAAGGATAAATGATGATCGAAAAAGCCAATTCCAATGCCAATATTGCCTCAATGCTGCAGACGCTCAAGGCGCACCAGGCTCAAGCGTCCGGTTTAGGTCAGGATTCAGCGGGCGGCATCGCCACTGAAAAAACTGATTTTTCAGACATGATTCGTCAGGCGATTGGGCAGACCAATGCGGCCCAGACAGACTCCCGAAATACAGCGGAGGCTTTTGAGCGCGGAGAAGCGGTCCCCTTGACCGATGTCGTTTTGAAAATGCAAAAAGCGTCACTCTCCTTTGAAGCGACCTTGCAAGTGCGCAACAAAGTACTCAAGGCTTATGAAGAAGTTTTGAATATGCCGGTTTGACCCTAAGCCCGAAAGAAACAAGACATGGCTACCGCACCAGCAACCATTCAATCCGGGAGTTTAGCCTCGCCGGCCGGTAAAAATATGCCTTTGGCGGGCAGCACTGGTGGTGCGCAATCCATGGCTATGTCAGATCAGGGCGGGTCCAATTTCGGCTCCCTATCCTCGCAAGAGGCTGGCCCCTTCGGTGCCGTCAAGCAGATTTTGAATCAGCCTGCTATCAAAAAAACGTTGCCTTTAATGGTGATTGCCTTGACGCTGCTGGCCTTTGCCCTCTTCTACAACCTGATGAACGCGCCTGCCTACAAGTCGGTGATTTCCGGTGTGACAGAGTCTGACCAGCAGGCGGCTTTTGATGCACTCAAAGCTGGCGAGTTCAAGCCGGTGATTGATGCGGCCAACGGTCAAATTACGGTACCTGCCACCCGCTACCACGAAGCCCGGCTGTTTCTGGCCTCCAAGGGTCTGCCAAAAACAGCACAAGCCGGTATTGATTCCCTCAAGGACCAGTCCGCGATGACGACCAGTCAATTCATGGAGCAAGTGCGCTACAACGCGGCGATGGAACAAGAGCTTGCGCGAAGCATTACTCAGATTGAATCTATCCAAACCGCGCGTGTGCATCTGGCCGTCACCAAGCCCTCTGTGTTTGTGCGCGACAGAACGCCACCCAAAGCTTCGGTGGTGGTGACCCCCTTTGCCGGACGCACAGTCAGCCCCATGCAAGTGCAAGCGATGGTTCATTTGGTGGCCTCCAGCGTGCCAATGCTCACACCAGAGAACGTCACGGTGGTGGACAACAACGGCAAAATGATGACCGAGACGGCCTCTGATATGGCCATGGGCATGAACGCCGGCCAGACCAAACATAAACAAGGCATTGAGGATCTCTATCGCCAGCGCATTATCCAAATTTTGGCCCCTATTGTTGGGGAAGCCAATGTACGCTCGCAAGTCAATTTGACACTCGATTTCAGCCAGACCGAGACCACGGTTGAAGACTACGACACCCGCGACAAAGGTCCTAAAACCCGATCCGAAGTGATCAGTGAAGACCGCAACACAGCCAAGGAGGCGATGGGTGTGCCCGGTACCCTATCGAATACAGCCCCAACACAGCCCACCACATCACTCAACACCGCAGCAGCACCCACACCCATCAAAGGTGCCGATGAGAAGTCGATCACCGCTGCGCGTAGCACCCGAAACTACGAGTTGGACCGGTCAGTTCGTCACACCAAAAGTGCCACCGGAGCCATACAGCGCTTGAGCGTGGCGGTTGTGGTTAATGAGCGCATGCCCTTGGTTCAGCCTAAAAATGACAAAGGTGAAGCAGTCGAGCCCAAGCCCAACCCATTTACACCCGAAGAAGTTGAACGCATGCAAGAGTTGGTGCGTGGCGTGGTGGGCTACAACGAAGAGCGCGAAGATGTGGTTACGGTGGTCAAAGCCCGATTCGAGCCCGAGCCTGTGGTTGACCTGAGTGTGGCTTGGTACAAGGACGAATCACTCATGAACAATATCAAGAGCGGACTCCTAGGGCTGGTGTTTGTCGCGTTCCTCATGGTGGTGGTGCGCCCCGTGGTGTCACATCTGATGAACCGCGATAAGGTGGCAGCGCAAGAGGCCGCCACTATCCAGATTGCTCAAGCCGAGGCCTTGTTGGCCATCAGTGCCGATGCTGCAGCAGACCCAGGAAGTGTCGATATGGGCGGTGGTGAAACCCTTGAGGAAATGAAGGCAAAAATGAAACCCAAGAAGTCTAATATCTCGATGGAAATGCTTGATACCGCCAATACTTACGATGACAAGGTCGCTTTGGTACGAATGATTGTGGCTGAAGACTCGGCCCGCGTGGCCAACGTGCTCAAGGGCATGATCAAGCCTGCCTGAGCTTTTTGAAGAAATAATCATGGCCGACAACGACAAGATCGATCCCAAGGTGACGGCAGCAGCGCAAGAGCTCTTTGATGAAAACCTGCGCAAAGAAATGGCCAATATGTCGGGTACCCAGCGTGCTGCCGTGCTGATGCTGCTGCTGGGTGAGCAGCAGGCCGCCGATATTATTCGCTACTTGAACCCCAAAGAAGTGCAAGCTCTAGGTGCTGCCATGGTGTCTGTGTCTGACTTGTCGCAGGAAGCCGTCAACACGGTTCTCGATGATTTCGTAGCTACTATCAAACGCCAGACCAGCTTAGGCCTGGGAACCACAGATTACGTGGAAAACGTGCTGAAGCGGGCCTTGGGCGATGACAAAGCTGCCTCTGTGCTCGGTCGCATTACCCCCGGGCACGGTAGCAAGGGTTTAGAGATCTTGAGCTGGATGGATGCGCGTTCCATTGCCGACATGATTCAAAGCGAGCACCCGCAGGTGGTGGCCATTATTCTTTCCGTGCTGGAGCACGAAGTAGCCGCTGACGTGCTCAACTTCTTGCCCGCAGAAACACGACCTGAGGTGATTCAGCGCGTAGCCAGCTTGGAGACGGTTCAGCCCTCGGCGATGGAAGAGCTGGAATCCATCATGAAAAAGCAGTTCTCCAATAATTCATCGGCCAAGTCGTCGAGCTTTGGCGGCGTAAAGGCGGCTGCAAAGATCATGAACCTGACCAAGACTGATCTGGAGGCGGCGGTCATGAAAGGCCTGGGCGTGTTGGACCCTGAGTTGACTCAAAAGATTCAGGACAATATGTTCACTTTTGAAAATCTCACGGGTGTGGACAACAAGGGTATTCAGGTTCTCATGCGCAACGTAGAGCCCGACCTGATGATGAGTGCGTTGAAGGGCGCCAACGAAGAGGTTAAAGAGAAATTTTTCAGCAACATGTCCGAGCGGGCACGCGGCATGTTCAGGGACGACATGGAAGCCAAAGGCCCCATGCGCCTGGCCGATGTTGAAATTGCCCAAAAGACCATCATGCGCATAGCCCGCAAGTTGTCTGATGCAGGCGACCTGGTGCTGGGTGGAGGCGCAGACTATGTCTGATGCCAGCCCGCCAAGGGTCGCCGATGTGCGCCCAGCGCGCGTGTGGCAGCCTTCGGACCTGATGAGCGGTACAACCCGGCCCGAAGGATTTGTCCAGCATGCCTGGGCCTCTTCGGGCTCCAAAAATTACTGGGTGCAAGAAGTTATTACCGAGACCTTGCTGCTTAAGGTCTCGCCAGCCAGTGACGTCCCAGAATCTGAATCAGCCGGTGCAGACGCGATCGAATCGTCTGACCATGCCCTTGAGTTGGGTGGTGTCCCAGCAGACGAGAAACTCAAGCCCGAACAGGAATTTACCGATGAGTACCTGGCCCAAGTCCGGGCTGAGTCTTATGCCCAAGGCGTTGAGGAGAGTCGCCAGGGTCTGCGCGCAGAGATAGAAGCCGAGTTGCTTGCCGAGCACACCAGAGATCAAGCCTTGGTTGAATCTTTGCAGCAAGCCTTGGACGCGCTCAAACGCAGTCCCCAGCCTTTTTACGAACCCCTCAAGCGCCTGGCCCTGCATTTGGCTGAGCATCTGGTCATTGGTGAATTAGCCCAAGACGGAAAAGCCATTGAACGCTTGGTGCAGCGCTGTATTGACGAGCTTGATTCTCACAGTGAGTCCGTCATTTTGGTGGAGTTGAACCCCGGCGACATGGCCATGTTTGCGGCAATTCAAGGACGTGCGGGTCAGGCCTCTGGCCCAGCCTTGCGCGTGCAGGCCGACGCCCGCCTCATGCCCGGCAGTGTCCGTGCCAGTGCGAATGACGCGATTGTCGAAGACCTGATTGAGAACAGACTGGCCGGGCTAGCCCGGTCTCTGGTCATTGATGAGCCCCAATGGAAAGCGCAAAGTGGTTTTGATCCCGCGCGCCTCGCACAAGCAAAAGCATCAACGCAACGGGGTGTAGAGGATGCCAAACCCCGCATGTCTTTCCCCGACCTGAACGCCGAGCAGTCCCTCATCGATGAATTGCTGGGCGAGGACAGTGACGATGCCTGACCTTGACTTTGGTCTGGAGGTTGACCAACTGCAGGTCAAGGTTCGCAGTGCCGGGCCCACACGCAGTGGAACACTGGTGCGCCTGGTGGGGTTAAGACTTGAAGCGCGTGGCATCATGGCTCCGGTAGGCTCGTGCTGCGAAGTCATTGGCGATGCCGGACTGCGCATTGAGGCGGAAGTGGTGGGCTTTAGCGACAAAACCCTGTACCTCATGCCCTTTTCTGAGCCGGTGGGGATCGGACCCGGGGCCTTGGTTCGGGTGCTGACAGAAAACGGACACGCCAGTTTGGGGCCAGAGTTATTGGGCCGTGTGATTGATGGCCGGGGCGAGCCGCTGGACGGCAAACCCAAGCCTCTTTGCTCCTCCCGTTTAAGTTTATTGGGCTTGCCTATCAACCCGATGGAGCGGGGCCCTATTGACCGTGTGCTCGATGTCGGCGTCAAAGCCATCAACGGCTTGCTGACACTGGGTCGCGGTCAACGCGTGGGCTTGGTTGCGGGCTCGGGCGTTGGTAAAAGTGTCCTGCTGGGCATGCTGACCCGTTTTACCAAAGCCGATATTGTGGTGATTGGTCTGGTGGGCGAGCGAGGCCGTGAGGTGAAAGCATTCATTGCCGAATCTTTGGGGGAAGAGGGTTTGGCCAAATCCGTGGTGATTGCTGCACCGGCCAATGTGTCTCCCGTCTTGCGTCTCAAAGCGGCCAACCTGACGCATGTGGTGGCTGAATATTTTCGCGACCAAGGCAAAGATGTGCTGATGCTGGTGGACAGCTTGACGCGTGTTGCTCATGCCCAACGGGAAATTGGCCTTGCGATTGGTGAGCCGCCCACCTCAAAAGGCTATCCGCCTTCGGTGTTTGCCTTGCTCCCCAATTTAATTGAACGTGCGGGTGTAGGCCGGCACGGGTATGGTTCGATTACTGCGATCTACACCGTATTGGCCGAAGGCGATGACGCCAACGATCCTATTGTTGATATTGCGCGTGCCTCTCTGGACGGACAGGTCATGTTGTCACGCAAACTGGCTGACGCTGCACACTATCCCGCCATCGACCTGACAGGTTCCATTTCTCGTGTCATGCAAAACCTGCTTTCCCCGGCGGATCTCAAGCAAGCCAACCGTTTCAGGCGCTTGTGGTCCTTGTACCAACAAAATGTGGACCTCATCCAGGTGGGGGCCTACCAGCTCGGCTCCAACGTAGAAATTGACCAAGCCATTTTGCTAAGACAGGCCATGGAGAATTTTTTGAGGCAAGATATGTACACCGGTTTGGATGAAAACACCACCCGGCTTGAACTCAACCATTTGTTGCAGATGTAATTGAAGCTCACTCATGACCATTCTTCTTAAGCGTCACTCATCATGAAACCTCGCCAATGCTGGTCGGTTTTGGAGGGTAAAGCACAACAAAAAGTTTCCCAGGTGCAAGCGGATATCGTGCGTGCGAGAACTGTTTTGGAAACGCTCAATGGCAGTTACAAGCGCCTGCAATTTTTGTACGAAGAGTACAGGTTGCAAGGAGCAGGTGCCTCAGTTATTACACACGGCATGCAAGATGCCATGAACCATCGCCAATTCATGTCCCAGCTGATGACCTTGTCTGAACGCGTGGTTCAGGACATTGATAAGGCCACCGTCGCACTGAATGCCCTGTACAAAAAAATGATTGAGGCCGAAGGCGAGCGCCTGAAGATGCAAACACTCGATGAGCAGGAAATACTCGCTTTCCAAATGCACAGCCGCAAGCGCGAGCAGCGCAGCATGGATGAGTTGGGTGTCAGCCAGTTCAACAGGATCGGGCGCTCATGAGTCCGTCTGGTGGCTTGCTGTGGCATTGGCGGGCATGGCGCTCGCAAGCCCAGTGGCGCCCCGTTTGTGCGCAAATTTCGGACTGGCTTGATCAGGTCGAGCCCCGTTCTTCAGAGTTGATGCTGATCGGCGCCAGCGCAGGCTGGATGATGCCGACTGCCTGGCTTCAAAGATTCAAAAGAGTCCTAGTTTGGGATATTGATGGGCTTGCTGAACCCTTGTTTCGGTGGCGCCACGGCGCCGCGCTCAAAGCAAGTGCTACCGAACTCGTCTTTCAACGGGCGGATGCATTGGCCAATCTGGATTCACTGCTAGATGCCCACCCCCAAGCCTGTGTTTTATTTGACAACGTTCTGGGCCAGGTTCGATTCCATTTCAACGACCTGGACGCGGTGAGTGATCATATTTACAAAATCACCCAGGCCTTAAAGGGGCGGGAGTGGGGAAGCCTGCACGATGCTTTTTCTGGGCCCATAGAGCCCGCATGAAATAGCCAAAATTTACCAGCCCGCCAACTCCGCCTGCAAGGCGAAGGTCACGTTGAAAAAGCCGACGAGGCTTGGTTTCTCAAATTGGGTGCAAAGGGTGAGTGGCTCGATCACCTCACCTCGTCTGTGTTTGATAAAGGCACGGTGGTCCACCACATGGCGTGGCCCTATCGGCCAAAATATTGTCATTGGTTGCAGGCGGGCTGGGTTCATGTTTAAAGGTAGCGTCATGAAAACTTTAAAAATTGTCAATAATTTCTTTTGTTGTGTCGCGCTGGCCGGTCTCGCTGCTTGTGGCGGGGGAGGGGCGCCAACACTCGTCAACTCAGGCGGGGTTTCCCCAGAGCCCACGGTGATGCAGGGCGTTTACTCTGGGAAAATTGGCAACGATGACTTCGTCAGTCTTGTTGTGCCAACGGCTGATCTCGCAAAAGTGAAGTGGTACGGGTTAACTTTTCGGCCATTGCAGACCGATATTTACGCAGGAGAGCTCACTCTGGGGGCTGGTGGCGTCGCTACTTCAAGCAATTTAATGGCTTATTTGGGCAACGTCTTGACCTCCCTGAACGGAGTCATTACAGAAGCCTCATTAAATGCCTACAGCGGTAGCCTGACCATTCCCCCATCCGTGACGCCCGTTTTTTTTAATACGGTGGCAAAAAAGCCCCCTGTTTTTGATGCCTATCAGCCTGCGGTTCTTATCGACCTCGATGGGGACTGGCGCGGTGACTGGATTGACGGTTTAGACAGTTCAAGAGGATTATTAATTCGTTTTTCGCCCTCAACAGGAAAACGAATCCTGAGTTCTCCCTCAGGCTTTTTAGGTTGCACATTAAGTGGAGAGTCATCAGCAACGCCAACAAGTAGTGGTAATTTTTTCGCTGTAACTTTGAAGTTTGAACACCAAAGTGGACAAATTTGTGGCCGTATTGGCCAAACACTTTCAGGAGTTGCTGCCGTCTATAAACCAACCCCAAGCACAAGTCGCCTGGAAGTTATTGCACTTGATTCAAGTGGTCGGGGCATTTCATTCAGGGCGGATCGCTGACCTCGTCGCTAGACGCACTCAAGTTCCCCCTACTCAAACCGATTCAAAGCCGTCAATCGATATTAAAACGGGTATTTAGGCCCGTTAGAAAGCAACTATGAAAAGAATTCTTTTAGAAGTCGTCCTTGTCCTCTCTCTGGCTGGTGCGGGTTTTTTTGGCTGGACCAATTTGCAAAAAAACAAATTGGCAAGCGCCGAGATTGCGGCCACGTTAATCAAGGCTGAAGTGGCCGAAGAGCTGCTCAAGGACTCTGAAAAAGAAGTGGAAACGGTCGAAAACGCCCTGGATGCGCTTGAGGAAACGCTCGATCCACTGAAGGAAAAGGCCCTCGAGCTCGATGCTGTCAAAGCGGCCATCGCCGATGGCCCTCTTCTAAAAGACGTGGAGACTTTGTACAGCAAAGACAAAAAGCTATCGGTTGAGCGCCAGCTCAGCCTGGGCGCGCTGCGGATGCTGGTCAAAGGCAGTGACGATCCCGCAACCACCGAAGCGTTCAACAAAGCACTTCAGATGGCTGACTGGGGTAGCCGGAAAAACAGCATTTGCGCAGCCCAGATCGGGCTTGCTGCTGCAGGTCAAAAAGTCAAGGTGATGTCTGAGTGTGCAGTTCAGCCTCCAGTTGATGCGAAATCCACCCAGGCCGACCCTAAAGCCCACGGTGCTGCAGCTGGTGGTGCAGCGCACGCATCACCCGCCGACTCCAAGGACCACGGCAAGGACGTCAAAACGGCCGGTGCCCATGCCGCGCCACATTGGGGTTATGAAGGCGTCATGGGCCCAGACAACTGGGGTAAAGAGTTTCCGACTTGCGGTAAAGGCAAGTCTCAATCACCCTTGAATATCAAGAGCCCCTTTGTCCGGGGTCGAATCAGTGTGACAGCAGACTACAAGGCAGGGCCTTTGCGCATACTGAACAATGGGCACACCATCCAAGTGAACGTAAAGTCTGGGAGCAAGCTTCGCATTGACGGTGTCCCCCATGATCTGCTTCAGTTCCATTTTCACCGGCCCAGTGAAGAGCACATTGACGGCAAGCCATCGGCGATGGTGATCCACTTTGTTCACAAAAATGCAGCTGGCAAGCTGGCTGTTTTGGGGGTGCTGCTCAAGGAAGGCAATGAAAACCCAGGCATCCAAACGCTTTGGGCCAATGCGCCCGCCACCGAAGGCCCAGAGGTGGTGATGGAAGACGTCAGTTTTAATCCTGGCAATTTGCTGCCCCGCGAATTTGACTTCTTTAGTTACGAGGGGTCGCTGACCACGCCGCCTTGCACGGAAGGGGTGCGCTTCTTCATTCTTAAAACTCCGGTCAACATTTCACGCGCGCAGATCAGCGGCTTCCCATTCAAGATGAATGCGCGTCCAGTGCAGCCTCAAAATGGTCGCATCATTACCGCTGGGTAGGCTCAAGGGGAAGGCAGGTGGGCGCTTAAAAAGGCGCTTTGGTGAGTTTTCCGCAGTAGCCGTGAATGATTTCAATCTTGCGGCCATCTTTGATCGTTAGCGATTGTGTGAACTCACCTGTTGAGCGATTCAGGGTGAATTGCTCGCTGGTCACCATCACGCCAAACCGCTCAAACATGGCCGGGCGGCTCACCACCGCCTTGTCGCCTTGCAGCACTAGGGCGCCTTTTCTAGACTCAGAGATAGAAAAAATACCCTGGTACCAGCCGGCCTTGCTTTTGTAGTCCAACCCGGCGGCCATCATTTCTTTGTAGACTTTGTTGGGGCCTTCCAGTCCGTTGGTAGGAACGGAGTAGTTGGCTTCACACAGAAAAGTGATGTTTTCCTCGGACTCACTCTTTTTGCTGGCCGCTAATCGATCTTCGCTGGATGGTCCCGATGGAGCGTTGAAATGAATCCAACCCTCCGAGTAGGCCAGCCATCCCAAACCTGAAAACAAGACTGCAACCGCAGCAGCAGAAATTAAGACGGTCTGAATTGAAGAGGGTTTAGACATTTTGACACTTTGCTTAAGAAATAAATTTAAATTTATGTGTTGGTATCGGCAAAAGTATTGATTACTTTAATTCCAAATCTAAGTCCAACTTTGGGGTCTGACACTCGCGGCAGTTCATCAAGGTACAGCCAGCAGTCGGTTGAAGCGCTCAATGAGATTTTCGAGTGTTGGTTGTTAAGGTTAGATTCGTCAATTTAGACGACGAGTTGTGAAAAATCAACTTCTTTAATCATAGGAAATTTAAGAATCCATTGTGGGCGAAAATTTCATTTCGAAATATTTTGAGACCCGCTTACTCTAAGGGAAAGTCAATGAAACTTAGCATCAAAACATTGCGTACCGTTGCCATGATTGGATTTTTAGCTGCATCTTCGGCTTCATTTGCTGCAAAAGGGTATTCCATAACTCAAGCAGAAGAACAATTGGTAAAAGTCGATATGACGACTGAAGAAGTCCGATCGGTAATTGGACGACCTTCTCATACACATAAATATCGGAGTTCGACCGGCCCCACATGGGTTTACACAGTTAACTTTGCTCCAGTAGCTGAAACTACTTTTCAAATTGATTTTAATTCGAATGGACGAGTTCAATCTTTTGGAGAGGTAGTTCCAGCACGCCAGGGGCAAGAAGGCTATCTTGGTCAGTGATTTCTAGATTCTTGTGAAACGGCGTTGCGATACTGCCAAGTTATTGTTTAATATTTACTTGGGCTAACGGGTATTTATCCCAAGGAGCACTAATTTCACGATAGTAAAACCTAGACCAAGCAAATGTATTTTAGATACATTTGCTATTTAGGATGAACGGCTGCTTTTGAGTCTCAACTCGATTCATCTTGGGGGAAGGTAGCCGTCAGGACGAGCTTGGCGGTGCTGCTTACATCCGCATTCAATCAGCCCTTTGTAGTCGATCCCTGTCTAAGTTCGCTCGGTCATAGTGAATATTTTTGACCATGGAAAAAAGCCGTTAACGCTTTATCAATCCTTAATTCTGGGTTTGATGTGGTTGATAGCGATGACTTTCACTGCCTGAATGCGGTACAAAAATTAGCGTGGGCACTGAACTAGAAAATAGCGATCTTTACCGCTGGTTGGATGGTGAAGGGAATGTCTTATCCTAGCGTTTGCCATGCCCCGCGGCGGCTTGATGGCTTATCAGCCTCCTAAATAGCTGACCACTATCGCATCCGTGAGCGAGCAAGGGAAGCGTGCTTCTTGGTTTTGGATTGCGGCTTTGATCTTATCCAAAAGTACATAGGCCAGTGCCTGAGACACTTCAAAAAGCAGGGCTTTGAATTTCAATACTTACTTTTTATAGGTTAACAACCAATCAGCCGCGTTATTCCGTTGCCACAGCTCATAGTACAGTGTGCATTAAAGGAATAAACCATGACAAAAATCGCTCTCGTCACCGGCGCCAGCTCCGGTATTGGTAAAGCATGCGCTCTCGCCTTGCTTAATGAAGGATGGCAAGTGGTGCTGGTCGGGCGTCGTGCCGATGCCTTGCAAGAAACCGTTGCAGCTGCTGGTGTTAATGGACATCACGCCCACGCCTTACCAACGGATCTGTCCAAAGAGCCTGAAGTCAAACTTCTTTTTGAGCAAGTGCGTGCGCGCTTCGGGCGGCTCGATTTGCTGTTCAACAATGCCGGCATATCGCTGCCCTACACCTTGCCGGGCGACATGCTGGGCGACGATTGGCGCCGCGCGGTGGACATCAATCTGAACGGCGCCTTTTACGCCCTGTCTTACGCTTTCAAACTGATGCAAGAGCAAAGCCCACAAGGCGGGCGCATTATCAACAACGGCTCCATCTCGGCCCATGTGCCCCGCCCGGGCTCCATTGCCTACACCGCCACCAAACACGCCATTTCAGGCCTGACGCGCGCCGCTTCATTGGATGGGCGACCCTACAGTATTGCCGTGGGTCAGATCGACATCGGCAATGTGGCCTCCGACATGACCCTCAAAATGGCAAGCGGCATTCCCCAAGCCGATTTGACCATCAAGCCCGAGCCCCGCATGGACATGACCGGCGTGGTTGAGACCTTCATGACCATGGCCCGCTTGCCCTTGTCAGCCAACATCCTGTTCACCACCGTGATGGCTACCAACATGCCGTATGTGGGGCGCGGCTAGCAACCCACAAACATTCTTCTGCGCCACATGCGCCGTTTCCTGATGCAACTGCTTCACGGGCATGTTGGCATGAACGTCGACACGCGCTTACTTGCAATGAAGTTGCCCCAATTTCGCGGACACTTCCCACCTGAAAGAAAGAGTCCAATATGCCCAAACCTAAACCACCCTACGCGCCAGCCTTTCGCACCCAAATGGTCGAACTGGTGCGCAGCGGTCGCACCCCCAGTGAGTTGTCCAAGGAGTTTGGCTGCCACACCACCAGCATCCTGAGCTGGATGCGCCAATCAGGTGGCGTTGGTGTCACCGCATTACCAGCCAACGTAGCGGCCCTAAACGCCCAGGAGCGCCAAGAGCTCCTCTAGTTGCGCCGCAAGCTGCGTCAAGTCCAAATGGAGCGCGACATATTGGCAAAGGCTGCGGCCTGGTTTGCCGCCAAAAGCGAGAAGACGGCTACCCCGTCAACGAGCTCGTGAAGGCAAGGGGCCGAATTATCGTTTCGCAGCCAATGCGAAACCCTGCGGGTGAGCACCAGCGGCTACTACGACTGGCTTGACCGCAGCCCCAGTGCACGCGC
>CAIMHL010000328.1 GCA_903840825.1 uncultured beta proteobacterium | reverse complement strand
TTCTGACAGCGCACCCGTTACAAACGGCGCTAACCTAAATTAGGTTAGCGTGCGATTTTGCCTGTAATTAGGCGGCGACAGCGGCCAAGGCTTTCACCTTGGTCGACAGGCGGCTCTTATCACGAGCTGCCTTGTTTTTGTGGAAGATGCCTTTGTCAGCAACGGTATCAACCACGGCTTGCATTTTTGCAAACAGTTCAGTGGCTTTTACTTTGTCACCAGCAAGAACAGCTTTTTCCACGTTCTTTACCGCAGTGCGGTATTTAGAACGAAGTGAAGTGTTTGCAGCGTTGATTTTGACGTCCTGACGGACGCGCTTACGGCCCGACGCGAGGCGCGGGTTCTTTTTCTTTGGTTTTGTAGATGCCATAATATTTTTTCCTAGAGTCTGTGGATGTTGTCAGAAAAGCCTTTGATTCTAGCATTCACGCCACAAAGCCTGAGCCGCGCGGGCTGACCCGGTTGATAAAGCTACACTTTCGCCAGTGAGTTTATTCAAATCCGCCTCTGTTGTTTCCCTGCTGACCCTGGTTTCGCGCGTCACCGGTTTGGTGCGCGAGCTCTTGATTGCCTCCATGTTTGGCGCCAGCGCCCTGACGGACGCCTTCAATGTGGCGTTTCGCATTCCCAATCTTTTCCGCCGGTTTTTTGCGGAGGGCGCATTTAGTCAGGCCTTTGTGCCGGTGCTGGCCGCGTCTAAAGCGCAGCATGGCGACGCGGAAACCCAGATTTTGATTAACCGTGCGGCCACTGTATTGGCCTGGACATTGCTGGTCATCAGTATCTTGGGTGTGGCGGGCTCACCATTTTTGGTGTGGGCCATGGCCAGTGGCTTGCAGCAAAGCCCTAGGGGTTTTGAGGTCGCCGTTGTTTTAACTCGCTGGATGTTTCCCTACATCGCTTTCATGTCGATGGTGGCTTTGGCGGCGGGTGTTTTGAATACCTGGCGCAAGTTTGCCGTGCCAGCGGCCACGCCGGTGCTGCTCAATGTCTGCATGATTGGTGCAGCTTGGCTGGGCGCCCCCTGGTTTAAAACACTGGGCATTGAGCCTATTTTTGCGCTGGCTGGGGGCGTTTTGACCGGGGGTGTGCTGCAACTGAGCGTGCAGTTGTTGGCGCTTAAAAAGCTGGGCTTGACGCCTCGCATTGGCCTGAGCTGGCGGGCTTTGCGCGCGGCCTGGGCCGATCCGGGCACTAAAAACATTCTCAAATTGATGGGCCCTGCTTTGCTTGGGGTTAGCGTGGCGCACATCTCGATGTTGATCAACACGCAAATTGCATCCCGTTTGGCCCCAGGCAGCGTGAGCTGGATTACCTATGCCGACCGTTTGATGGAGTTTCCTACTGCCATGCTGGGCGTGGCGATGGGCGTGGTGCTGATGCCGCAGTTGGCCGCGGCCCGCGCCTCGGGCGACTCAGCCAAGTATTCCTCCATGCTAGATTGGGGCTTGCGCTTGGTGGTGTTGCTGGCCGTACCTTGTGCGGTAGCATTACTGGCATTCGCCAAGCCGCTGGTGGCCGTGCTGTACCACTACGGCGCCATGACGGCGTTTGATGTTCAGCAGATTACGCTGGCCTTGATGGGCTGGGGCGTGGGCTTGGTCGGCATTATTGCCATCAAGGTGTTGGCGCCTGGCTATTACGCTAATCAGGATACAAGAACACCGGTGCGTATTGCTTTAGCGGTGCTGGTCATCACGCAGCTGCTTAATATTGTGTTGGTACCCAAGTTTGCCCATGCCGCGCTGACGCTCTCGATAGGTATCGGTGCCATGATCAATGCGCTGTGGCTCTTGTGGGGCTTATTAAAACGTGGAAGTTACAAGCCAGAGCCAGGTTGGGTGGGCTTTGCGCTCCGTGTGGGTGTGGCGTGCGGTTTGTTACTGGTTTTTTTGATGTGGGCAAACACAGCGGTCGATTGGACCCAACTACGCGCAGAGAGTTTTAAGAGAATTTGGCTTCTAGCCAGCGTAGTGATTGCTTCAGCAGCTCTTTATTTAATAGTACTTTGGGCACTGGGTTTGAAGATTAGGCAGCTTTTGAAGCGGTGATCTTTCTAATCGTTCTTACATTTTTCGGCTAAAGTGACGCGATGAATTTGTCTTTGGATGTTCCTACTCCGATTGAATATTTTGCATCTTTGGTGCAAAGCGATGCAGACTTTCCGTTGCTCGAGGCCGCTATCAGTCTGGCACAGGACGAGTATCCCGAGCTTGATGTCCAGCAAGTGCTTGGTGAGGTGGATCAGTTGCTGGCCCGGCTCAAGCGCCGCATTCCCTTGGACGCCGGTCCTTTGCAAAAATTGCGTGCTGTGAATCAGTTTTTTTTCAAAGACCTCAACTTCGCGGCCAATGTCAACAATTACTACGACCCCGACAACAGCTATGTGAGCGTTGTTTTACGCACGCGCTTGGCTATTCCCATTTCTCTGGCGGTACTTTGGATGGAGTTGGCTCAAGGGCTGGGTTTGGCCGCTCGGGGCGTCGGTTTCCCCGGACATTTCATGCTGAAAGTGAATTTGCCCGAGGGTCAGGTCGTGATTGACCCGATGGATGGGCTCTCTCTCAGCCGTGAACAGTTGTCTGAGCGTTTGCTCAACCAAGGCCTTCCTTTGGCTTTGGGTGACGATGTGGAGGTGCCATTGGGCTTGTATCTTCAAATGTCGCCATCCCGGGACATCATTGCGCGCATGTTGCGCAACCTGAAAGAGATCCATGTAGCGCAGGAGGACTGGCCCCGCATGATTTCTGTCTTGGACAGGTTGGTGATTTTGCTGCCTGGCCAATGGTCGCTGCACCGTGAACGCGGCCTGGCACTGGCCGAGTCCGGCCACACCCAACGCGCCCTGCAAGACCTCGAAACTTACCTTGACAACACCGAGTCAGGGGAGGGCCGCAAGGCCATCGCCTTGCGGGTGACTGAACTCAGGCAGTTGAAGCACTGAAGTAGGTATGGGCTATCGGTACCTACGGTTGCGCCTTTATCGAACCACGACGGCGGCACCGTCAGCGCGCTCAGCAATCACGCCGATTTGAAACACCTGCTCGCCCAAGGCGCGCAAATGGTCAGCACCAGCTGCTGCACTGGCTGCATCGAGCACCACCACCATGCCAATGCCGTTGTTAAACGTGCGGTTCATCTCGATGTCGTCAATGCCTGCCGTGGTTTGCAACCAGGCGAACAATTCGGTTTGGGGCCAGCTGCCTTTAGTCAGGTGAGCGGCCATACCTTCGGGCAATACGCGGGGAATATTTTCAAGCAGGCCGCCGCCGGTGATATGCGCCAGCGCCTTGATGCCGGTGTTCACCTCAGCCGAGGTTGGGAAGGCCGCCAAGGCTGACAGCACGTTTTTGACATACAAACGGGTGGGCTCCATCAAGGCTTGCTTGAAGGGTTTGCCGTCCAGCGAGGCGGGGGCCTTGTCGCCGGCACGCTCAATGCACTTGCGCACCAGGCTGAAACCATTGGAGTGAACACCGCTGGAGGCCAAGCCCAAAACCACATCGCCCGGCAAAATGCCAGCGCCGGTCAGGATTTTTGATTTTTCAACGGCACCGACCGAAAATCCAGCCAGGTCGTACTCACCAGAGGGGTACATACCGGGCATTTCAGCGGTTTCGCCACCAATGAGGGCACAGCCTGACAGCTCACAGCCGCGTGCAATACCGCCAACGACGGCGGCAGCGGTGTCCACATCGAGCTTGCCGCAAGCAAAGTAGTCCAGGAAAAACAGGGGCTCAGCGCCTTGCACCAGCACGTCGTTCACGCTCATGGCCACCAGATCGATGCCCACGGTGTCGTGCATGCCCCATTCAAAAGCCAGCTTGAGTTTGGTGCCCACGCCATCGGTTCCACTGACCAAGACGGGTTCTTTGTAGCGTTTAGGGACTTCAAACAAGGCGCCAAAGCCCCCAATGCCTGCCAGCACGCCTTCACGCATGGTTTTCTTGGCCAGCGGTTTGATGCGTTCGACCAAAGCGTCGCCAGCGTCAATATCGACACCAGCGTCTTTGTAGGATAGGGGGGATTGAGCGTTAATAGTGGTCATTTAATTTGGTTTGGCCGGGTCGGTAGGACTTAGCCCTATAGAATTTGCATTGATTTTAAAGGTTTGTACTCGCCGTTCTTCATGCAATTTACATCTACCCAAAAAAGAGCCCTCGCCTGGGGCTTCATTTTCGCCCTTGTTTTGGGGGCTGTTTGGCAACTTGGACCGGTCTTGACGCCTTTTGTCATGGCTGCGGTGCTGGCATATGCCCTGACGCCGCTGGTGGATTGGCTGGATGACCTAGGTCGCGGGCGTGTGCCGCGCCTCTTGGCGGTCTTGATCGTCGAACTTCAGTTTGTGGTGGTCATTTTGGGCCTTGCCCTGTTGATCGTGCCTATTCTTGCCAAGGAACTTCCCTTGCTGCGCGAGCAGGTGCCCGTGCTGCTTGAAGGGCTCAATGATTCGCTCAAGCCATTCTTGGCCCAATTTGGCGTGAAAGTCTCCCTCGATGTGGCCAGCATCAAGGCCTTTGTTCTCAAATACTTGAGCGCCAATGTGGAGGACGCCTTAGGCTCACTCATGGCGTCGCTCAAGTTGGGCGGCAGTGTGGCCTTTACCTTGCTGGGCAATGTCATCCTGATTCCCGTTGCCTTGTTTTACCTCTTGATGGACTGGCACCGTTTTGTGGCCCGCTTGCTTAAGTTTGTCCCCCCGCATTTGCGTGCCGCCTTTGACAGCTTCACTGCGGAGGCCGATGCCGTGTTGGGGCAGTACCTGCGCGGCCAGTTGCTGGTGATGATGGCTTTGGCCATTTTTTACAGCGTCGGCTTGTCTTTGTTTGGGCTGGATCTGGCGTGGCCGATAGGCATATTTACGGGCTTGGCGGTTTTTATTCCCTATATCGGGTTTGGTCTGGGTCTTATTTTGGCCGTCCTGGCTGGTCTGCTTCAGTTCGCGGTTGCTTCAGGCCCGAGCCATGTGCTCATCATGGTGGCCGTGGTCTATGGCGCTGGGCAATTGATCGAGAGCTTTATATTGACCCCGCGCTTAGTGGGCGAGCGGATTGGCCTGCATCCTCTGGCCGTTATTTTCTCCTTGATGGCCTTTGGCCAGTTGTTGGGCTTTTTCGGTGTTTTGGTGGCTTTGCCTGTCAGCGCTGTTTTACTGGTGGCCTTGCGCCGAACCAGTGCTCGGTACATGGCCAGTAAACTTTACCAAGGCTGAGTTGTGTCTATGAAACAAATTGCCCTGGATATCGGCTGGGCCACTGGGCCTACATTGGCGACGTTCTTTGCCGGCCCCAATGAGGAAGCTTTGAGTCACCTGAAGCTTTGGCTGGGGAACCCGTCAACCCATGGCTTGCGCTCACCTGTGCCTGTTTATTTATGGGGTGAGGGTGGCAGCGGGAAAACACATTTGCTGAAAGCGGTCAAAGAAGCTTTGAACGAGCAGGGCGCCACCGTGGGCTGGCTGGATGCCTCGGTGCTAACGCCGCCTGACTACGATGAGCAATGGGCCGCCGTGTTGCTTGATGAGGTGCATTTGTACACTGCCGTGCAGCAGCATGCGGCGTTCAATTGGTTCATCAACGCCCAGACTTACCAGCGTGGTGTGCTCGCGGCCGGTCACTTGCCGCCTGCTGATTTGAAATTACGCGACGACCTGCGAACCCGCCTGGGCTGGGGTCACATATTTCAATTGCACCTGCTTGACGAGACCGAGCGCCGCGCTGTGCTGCGTTTGGCCGCAGATGCCCGGGGTTTATTTTTAAGCGATGAGGTGATGGATTTCATGCTGAGCCGGTTTAGCCGTGACTTGGGCAGCCTGATGGAGTTGCTGGACCTGATGGACGGCTACGCCCTGCAAACCAAACGCGCCATCACCATTCCCCTGATTAAATCCATGATGGATAACAGCTAAACACATGAAACTTGCTCTTTTTGACCTCGACCACACCTTGCTTCCGATCGATTCGGATTACTCCTGGGGGGTCTTTACCAGCACCATTGGCTGGACAGATCCGGTCGATTTCAACCGTCGCAATGACGAGTTTTTTGCCCATTACCGGGCTGGTACGCTCGATATCCATGCGTATGTGCGCTTTGCTACGGCGGCCGTGAAGCAAAAAGGCGCTATCGATTCAGAAGCTGCTCACGCCCTTTTTATGGCGTCTGTGATTCATCCCGTCATAAAACCCCAAGCCCTGGCGCTCGTGCATTCGCACCAGCAAGCGGGTGACGAGGTGCTGATCGTCACCGCCACCAATGAATTTGTAACGCGCCCGATTGCCCAGGCGTTCGGCGTCTCGGAGTTGATTGCCGTTGAACTTGCACTCGATAGCGCGCCGGGTGGTACTGGCTGGATCACGGGTGAAGTCAAGGGCGTGGCTTCGATTCGCGAGGGAAAAGTGACCCGCGTGGCTGACTGGCTCGCGCGCAGAGCCTTGGACTGGTCCGATGTGGAGACCACTTTTTACACCGATTCGATGAACGACATCAGTCTGCTGGAGAAGGTCACGCACCCGGTGGCCACCAACCCTGATGACCGTTTGCGCGCCCTCGCTACCGAGCGTGGATGGCGGATACTTGACCTGTTTTAAAATGCTTAGAAACCAAGCGCGCTCAGTGCCCGCAACGGCGGACTTTTCCGCGTTACAGAAAACCTAATGATTAAAAATTTTATCGACAAGCTGCTGGGTAAATCACCCTCGACTGCCAAAGGCAAGAAGCTTCAATTTGGCAAACGAGAGGAAGTGGGGGTTGAAGCCCACGGGATTGATCCAGCACTGGTTGATGACCGGGCCTTGAACGTCGTTCGCACCCTCAAACACGCAGGTTTTGATGCCTATATTGTGGGCGGTGCGGTGCGCGATTTGATGGTTGGCCTGCGACCCAAAGATTTCGACGTTGCTACAGACGCCACCCCCGAGCAAGTCAAAAACCTCTTTCGCCGGGCCTTCATCATTGGGCGGCGTTTTCGGATTGTTCACGTCATTTTTGGGCGTGGCCGTGAAAACGATGTGATCGAGGTCTCCACCTTCCGCGCCTATATGGACAATGCCGCCGCCGAAGCGGTGTCTGGCAACGAGCGCACCAGCAAAAACGAATTAGCGGGTATGAAGCACGCGGTTGATGCGTCTGGTCGGGTGTTGCGCGACAACGTTTGGGGTCCGCAAGAAGAAGACGCGGTGCGCCGTGATTTCACCATCAATGCGATGTACTACGACCCCGAGACCCAAATTGTGGTGGACTACCACAACGGGATCAAGGATGCCAAAAAACGCATCATCCGCATGATTGGTGACCCGGCCACGCGCTACCGCGAAGACCCAGTGCGAATTATTCGCGCTGTGCGCTTTTCAGCCAAATTGCGCGAGTTGGGGTTCAAGTTGGAAGCCAAAACCGCAGCACCACTGATCAAGTCTCAAGAGTTGCTGGCCGATGTGCCTCAAAGCCGTTTGTTTGATGAAATGCTCAAGCTGCTGCAAACCGGTCATGCCCTAGCGTCCATCGCCCAACTGCGTGACTTGGGCATGGAGCGCGGCATTTACCCGCTGCTTGACGTGGTGGTGGAGCGGGCGGAGTCGGTATTTGTCAACGCGGCTTTGGTTGACACCGACCGCCGTGTAGGCGAGGGTAAGCCGGTAGCGCCCAGCTTCTTGCTGGCTTGCGCTTTGTGGGCCGATGTGCGCGATGGCTGGGCCTTGCGCATTCAGCAACGCCAGCATTCACACCCCGCATTGCAAGACGCGATTGATGACGTGTTCAATGCCCGCATTGGCGATGTTTCGGGTCGCGGCAAGCTGGCCGGTGACATGCGCGAAATCTGGATGATGCAGCCCCGCTTTGAGAAACGCGTCGGCAGCGCGCCCTTCGGCCTGGTTGATCAACCGCGCTTTCGGGCGGCGTTTGACTTCATGCGCCTGCGCGCCGATGCGGGTGAGATTGACGTGGTGTTGTCTGACTGGTGGCAAGAGTTCAGCATGGCTGATGACAACTTGCGCGAAGACATGGTCGACCAAGTGCGTGAAGAACTGCAGCAGCGCCAGCGCTCGCCCAAAGTGCATAAAGCTCCCGTGGCCAAAGACACTACTGCGGACGCGCCCGCAACCCAGCCTTCGCCCAGTGAACCAGGCGATGAAGTGGCCTCTGATGCGCCCAAAAAGCGCCGTCGCCGCAAACGCACTGGTTTGCCCAAAGACGGTGGTGATTCGGCGGCAACGGGTCTGTAATGTCTGAACTGCGCGCGCCTGTGACTGCCTATGTGGCCATAGGTGCCAACTTGGGCGACGCCAGTACCGCTGTGCTTTGCGCTATTAACGACCTGGACGACTTGCCCCAAACGGTGCTCTTGGCACAGTCTTCCTTGTACCAGACTGCACCGCTGGCCTCCAGTGGTCCTGACTACATCAATGCGGTGGTTGAAATCAGCACCGGACTGAATGCGCATGATTTGCTGCTTGCGCTGCAGCAAATGGAGTTTGAGGCGGGCCGTGACCGACCCTACCCCAACGCACCCCGCACGCTTGATCTCGATGTTTTGCTTTACGGTGATGCCCAAATGGGCAGCGCCTCGCTCACCATTCCCCATCCCCGGATGCTGGAGCGTGCTTTTGTGCTGGTGCCGCTGGCCGAGATCGCACCTGCGCGGGTCTCACCTGCGCAGTTGGCCGTGGTGGCCACTCAGGCCATCACACGGCTGGCCTCTATGTCAGGCCGCTGAGTCGAGTTCGGCGATCAGTTCAATTTCAACGCAGGCACCCATCGGGATCTGCGCCACACCAAAAGCACTGCGGGCGTGAGCACCCGAAGCGCCAAACACTTCGCCAATCAACTCGCTGGCACCGTTGGTGACCAGATGCTGCTCGGTGAAATCGCCGGTGGAGTTGACCAGTGACATGAGTTTGACGATGCGTTTGACCCGGTTCAAGTCGCCCACGGCGGCGTGCAAGGTGCCCAGCAGGTCAATGGCAATGGCACGGGCAGCGGCTTTGCCCTCTTCGGTGGTCATGTTTTTACCCAGTTGACCGACCCAGGGTTTGCCGTCTTGCTTGGCAATGTGACCGCTCAAAAAGACGAGGTTTCCAGTTTGGACAAAAGGAACATAGGCTGCAGCGGGAATGGAGACCGGGGGCAGGGTGATGTTGAGTTGGGTAAGTTTGTCGTAAATGCTCATGGTTAATTCTTTGTAAAAGTTTAATTAATAATTGGCCTCTAGGCGTTTAAATACGTGCTTAAGCAGCTATTTTATAAGTAGCATTTTAATTCTGTGATTGGCTCTGACTCATGCCCTGGTTTTGGTGCTGTTGCTGCACCTGCGGACGACCGCTAAAGGGCGGGGTGAATGGATTGTCCAGTACGGGCTCCACCGTGACCCCGACTGACAAGGTGTGACTAGCGCCGCCGTGGATCACGCCGCGAATCGGTGAAACATCAGCAAAATCGCGTCCAATAGCCAAGGTTACGTAATCTTCACCTGGCGAATGCCACCCCGCCCGGTTGTTGGTGGGGTCCAGATCACACCACCTTTCGCTCTCAGGCAAATCAGGCACATACACGGCACACCAGGCGTGCGAGGCATCGCTGCCTTTGAGTTTGACCGTGCCGGGCGCTGCTTGGGTGAGCAAGTAGCCGCTGACATAGCGGGCCGGAACTCCCATCACCCGCAGGCAGGCGATCATGATGTGTGCAAAATCTTGGCAAACCCCTTTGCGTTGCGCCAGGGCTTGGAGCGCCGGCGTGTTGATTTGTGTGCTTTGGCTCTCGTAGGTAAAGTCGGCATAAATGCGCCGCATGAGGTCTTGCGCTGCCGCCAACACGCTCACACCAGGGGCAAAACTGGGTCGGGCATAGGCGGCAAATTCAGCATGCCTGGGGATAAATGGCGAGGCAAAGACAAATTCAGTGGCCGGGTCAAACGTGTTGTCAGACTGGTAGCGAAACCGGTCCCGCGTTTGCTCCCAGCTGATGCGACTCGGCGGAACGGGGTGGGCGCTGGTAGTGACCACGCTGCAGGCAACGACTGAGAGGCTTGAATGAGGCGTCTGGAGTGAAAAAAAGCAGCGCGTATTGCCAAACACATCCTGTGTCTGGCGCAACTGCGCTGGTGTTGGGGTCAATACCAGAGTGTGGCTGATGAGTTTTTGCTGGGCCGTGTTCAGGGGCTGCAAATAAGCCATGTGCTGGGCGGTTTCTACGGCGGGCAGGTAGTCGTACCGCGTTTCGTGGGTAATTTGAAGTCGCATCAGGCACCCATGCTTTGCTTGGTTTCACCAGAGTGCGTGAAGTAGGTTGCACTGATTTCTTCTGAAATATTAAAAGCCGCTGCCGTGCATTGAATCAGCAACTCGTTGAGTGCAAAGTAGTAGCCGGGCGCTCGATTTGTCGCTGGGCTTGCGGGCACCTCCCCGAATTCTCCTTGCCCTTGGGTCATGACCGGTTGGGCTTGGCACAAGGCCTCCAGGCGCCAAGTTTTGGGGTCTGGCACGCGCAGCGACATGGCGCAAAGAACATCGGGCTCACTGCCGGCCAATTTGGACAGTCGCCCCCGCAAGGTGTGGGTAACCCAGGCCAGGGAGCGCGGGTTGTCGCGGTCGAGCACCAGCAGATCAATCAACGCGGCCATGTCTCGGCTTTGCTGGTATTGCGCGTGAAAGGTGATGGTGCTGTCAAACAGGGCGATCATGGCGTCAAAGCCCCCGTCGGTGTGCACCGAACCGGTCTCAATACCTCTGGCCAAGGCACTGGCCAAAAAGGCCAAACGTTCAATGTGGCGGCCAATGCTGAGCAGTCGCCATCCGTCATCACGCGTCATGCGGTCGGTTTGCGCCCCAGTGATAGCAGCCATGTGGTCGCTGGTGTTTTTAAGTACTTGCAGCGCTTTGAGAGCGGAATAGTCCCCGTTTTGGGTGTGTTCGGCGCAGCGTGCAAATAGCTCTTCTTCGGCCCGCACAATGACGCGCCAATGTTCTTGCGACAAGCGCTCGCGAACGGTGGAGCCGGCCATTTTGAGCGCCCGCAGATGAAAGCCCACGCTGGTGGCCTCACTAGTACTGCCCAAGCTCGATATCAAAGAGCGTTCAAAAACGCGCCTGGCCTGCGCCGCCGTGGGAACACCGGGCAAGACCAAGGTGTTGGCCACCGCCATTTTGCTCAGCCAGGCCAGCATGGGGACGGATGATTGTTCTTCGCCGTTCAGGCACTCAAGGGTCAGGCGGGCCAGCCGAATGGCGTTTTCTGCGCGTTCGGTGTAGCGGCCCAGCCAAAACAGATTTTCGGCCGCGCGGCTGGTGACCAAGCGTTTGCGTTGGGCCAAAGAGGCGGGGGTCAGGTGCGGTTGCAAGAGCGTGGTTTTATCGACCTCGCCTCGGGTTAACGCCCAAACATCGGCGCTGCTGCCGCCGTATTGCATGGACGCAATGTCAGCGCTTGAACCGGCCACGCGGGCGAGCCCACCAGGGAGAACGCGCCATGACTGTGGCCCATCAGACACCGCAAACACCCGCAGCATGTAGGAGCGAGGCACTGTAGCGCCCTCAACTTGCTCACCCAAAGGCGCTGTTGTTGCACCTTGACCTGAGGCTTGCCAGGTGGGCATTTGTGCCAGTGGCAAGTAAGCCTGAACGGTGTGTTCATCGCTTTGCAGTGCAATGCGTCCCGCCCATTCGTCAATTTCTCGGGGTGAAAGGGTTCTTCCCTGCATGGAGGTGAAGCTGTGGTGGGCGCTTGAGCCGGGGTAGGTGGGCTTGATCACGCTCTCATTCAAGCGTGGCAGGGCTTCTTCCATCGCTGATCTTTCGCCGCACCACCAAGTAGGCAGTGCAGGCAGCAAGAGATGCTCGCCCAACAAATGCTTGGATAAAGCCGGCAAAAAGCCCAGCAGCGCAGGCGACTCCAAAAAAGCGGTGCCGGGCGCGTTGGCCACCAGAACGTTGCCGGCCCGAATGGCTTGCAGCAGACCGGGCACGCCCAAGGTGGAGTCAGGGCGCAATTCCAGGGGGTCGAGGTACTCGTCATCCACGCGCTTGAGCAAACCGTGCACCGGCACCAGTCCTTTGAGGGTTTTCAAGAACAGGCGTTCATCGCGAACGATCAGGTCGCTGCCCTCAACCAGCGTCAAGCCCAGGTAGCGCGCCAGGTAGGCGTGTTCAAAATAGGTTTCGTTATAGGGGCCAGGCGTGAGGAGGGCGATGTGGGAATCAGCACCAGCCGGGCTCATTTTTTTCAGGCTGTCCATCAAGGCGCGGTAAGTGCCTGCGAGTCGTTGGACACGCATCGATTCAAAAGCTTCAGGAAACTGGCTTGAGATGGCCAACCTGTTTTCCAGCAGGTAACCCAAGCCTGAGGGCGCTTGACAGCGTTGGCTCACGACCCACCAACTGCCGTCAGGGCCGCGCGCCAGATCAAAGGCGGCAATATGCAAGTGGGTGCCACCCACGGGCTTGACTCCATGCATCGCCCGCAAGTAGCCCGGATGGCCCTGAACCAGTGCCGGCGGCAGCAATCCACGGCTCAGTAACTGCTGCTCTCCATACACATCGGCCAAGACGCCTTCAAGCAATTTCATGTGCTGAACAATGCCGGCTTCTATGTGCTGCCAGCTGTCGGGCTCGATGATCAGGGGGAAGAGGTCGAGAGACCAAGGGCGCTGGGGGCCGTTTTCATCGGCATACACGTTGTAGGTGACGCCGTTGTCGCGAATCTGTCGGTCCAGACTGGCTAAATGCTGATTGAGTTTGCTGGGACAGGGATCGGGCAGTTTATTGAAAAACTGAGCCCAAGGCTGGGTCAGGCCGGCTTTGATCGCGCTTGAATAGCTTGTGTTGTCGCTGGGTGTTGTGGCCGGCGTCGGCGCCAAGCCCAGCAGTTCGTCGAAATGCCCAGGCGATGTAGCGCGCTCAAAAGCAAGCCCCGCAAGGGGTTCAGCATCTGGGGTGGGCGTGGGCAGGGAGGGGTCGTTGGCGTCTTTCACTGGGCAATAGTATGCCAGTGAAGTGGCCTGTTTTATGCCCGCCAGGTAGATCCGTGTTCAGGCACCATTGCCCGCCATCCCTTTTCGTTTTGCAAGCGCTTTCGCAGTTCATCGGCGGCCCCAAGTTCACCGTGAACAACAAACAATAGCTGCGGTGCTTTGGGCATGGTGGACAGCCATGCCAGGACTTGCCCGGCATCTGCGTGGGCCGAGGCGGACTGGAGTTGGATGACTTCCGCATGCACCTGCACATCGCGGCCATGGATGCGAACCAGTTTGGCGCCGCTGGCCAAAGTAGCGCCGCGCGTGCCGGGTGCCTGGAAGCCGGTCAGGATGATCATGTTTTTGGGGTCGCCAGCGTAGTGGCTCAGGTGGTGCAAAACGCGTCCGCCTGTGGCCATGCCACTGGCTGACAAAATAACCATCGGTCCCTTTCTTCCAGCGAGGGCGCGCGAGTCATCAGTGCTGCTCACCATGGTGGCAGCGTTTGTCAAGGCATAGGCTTCATGCTTGCTGAGTCGGTGCTCGCCGAGATGGTGCACAAACAGATGAGTAGTGTTGACAGCCATTGGGCTGTCCAGGTAAACCGGCAACGAGGCCGGTAACTGCCCCTGGGTCTTGAGTTGGTTGATGGCGTGCAACAAGGCCTGAGCACGCCCAACGGCAAATACCGGCACCACCGCCACGCCGCCCCGTTTGACCAGCTTTTGCAGGACAGGCCCCAGTTCTGCCACCACGTCTTCTTTGGGGTGCGCGCGGTCGCCATAGGTGGACTCAATCAGCACGGTGTCAGCGGCGGGCGCTTCTGCGGGCGGATTCATGATGAGGTCGTCGGGCCGGCCTAAATCACCTGAGAACAAAATCCGCCGGCCCTCCACCTCGAGCAAAAGACTGGCAGCGCCCAAAATATGACCGGCCGGTGAGAGTGTCGCTTTCCAGCCTGGAAGCGGCGAAAATGGCTGGTTAAATGCAAGTGCTTTAATCAGTGGCAAACAATCAATGGCCTCTTCCCTTGTGTACAAGGGGAGGGCCGGCGAGTGCTTGGAGAAGCCGTGCCGGTTGGCAAAGCCCGCGTCTTCCTCCTGAAGGTGCCCACTGTCTGGCAGCAAAATCCGGCACAAACCAAGCGTGCCTTGTGTGGCGTAAACCGGCCCCTTGAAACCCTCTTTGGCCAGCACGGGCAGGTAGCCGCTGTGGTCCAGGTGGGCATGGGTCAGGATGACGGCTTTGATTTCATCGGGCGGCACCGGCAAGGGCATCCAGTTTCTGAGCCTCAGTAATTTGTAGCCCTGAAAAAGCCCGCAATCAACCAGCAAGCACGATTTCCCGTGACGCACCAGAAATTTGGAGCCTGTCACGGTTCCTGTACCACCGAGAAAAGTAATGCTGACATCCATGGCAGGCCTCACTGGCAAGTGCAAGCTTAAGACTATGCCAAAAAAAGAAGCCACCCGGCCTTGTTAAGGCGGGGTGGCGACGGGTGAGCTGGGTCTATCCGCGACCGGGCTGATTTAAATCAACTAAAGAAGCTCTTCAAGCGATTGGTCCAACTGTCGCCGGTGGGCGAATGCTTGCTGCCGCCCTTTTTCAAGGACTCATCAAGGTCGCGCAACAGCTTTCGCTGATGCTCACTCAATTTGACCGGTGTCTCGATCGTGATGTGGCAGTACAAGTCACCGGGGTAGCTGGAGCGCACCCCTTTAATGCCTTTACCCCGCAAGCGGAACTGCTTGCCGGTTTGCGTGCCTTCAGGAATATCAATAGCGGCTTTGCCTTCCAGCGTCGGCACATCAATCTCGCCGCCCAAACTGGCCGTGATGATGCTGATGGGCACCGAACAATGAATGTCATCGCCATCACGCTCAAAGATATCGTGCTTTTTAAGGCGAATCTCGATGTACAGATCACCAGGAGGTCCACCGTTGGTTCCGGGTTCGCCATTGCCCGCACTGCGGATGCGCATGCCACCATCGATACCGCCAGGGATTTTGACCTCGAGCGTTTTTTGCTTTTTGATCTTTCCCTGACCTTGACAACCGGTGCAAGGCTCAGGAATAACTTTTCCTGTCCCACGGCAAGTGGGGCAGGTTTGCTGCACGCTAAAAAAGCCCTGACGCATTTGCACTTGACCGGCGCCACTGCAGGTGCCACAGGTTTTGGCCTGCGTGCCCGGTTTAGCGCCTGAGCCGTGGCAGAGGTCACAGGCATCCCAACTTGGGATGCGTATTTGTGCGTCTTTGCCGCGTGCCGCTTCTTCCAGCGTCACTTCCATGGCGTAGCTTAAATCGCCACCCCGGAAGACTTGACGCCCACCGCCGCCGCCTGCGCGTCCGCGCTGCTGGCCAAACATATCGCCAAAGATGTCGCCAAAAGCTTCGGCAAAACCGCCATAACCTTCGCCGCCTGCGGCTCCCCGCATATTGGGATCAACCCCCGCGTGGCCATGCTGGTCGTAGGCCGCGCGCTTTTGCGGGTCCGAGAGCATTTCATAGGCTTCCTTGGATTCCTTGAATTTTTCCTCGGCCACTTTGGTCGCATCACCCTGATTTCGGTCAGGGTGGTGCTTCATCGCGTGCTTGCGATATGCCTTTTTGATCTCTTCGTCAGAGGCGTTCTTGGGAACACCCAGGACTTCGTAGTAATCTCTTTTAGCCATTATTTTTGTACGCCTGGTTTCAATACAAACGCCGCGAGGAGCATTTTCATGCTCAGCGCGGCGCCTGCGAACAGTGATTAGCGCTAGCGCTTATCCCTTTTTGACTTCTTTCACTTCGGCGTCAACGATGTTGTCGTCTTGTGCCTGAGCGCCTGGACCAGCGGCACTGCCGCCTTCAGCAGGGCCTCCAGCGGCTTCAGCCGCTTGCTTGGCTTGCTGGTCAGCGTACATTTTCTCGCCCAATTTCTGGCTGACCGTCATGAGCGCGGTGCTCTTGTCGTCAATCGCTGCCTTGTCGTCGCCTTTGATGGCGTCTTCAAGGTCTTTGATGGCGGCTTCAATCTTCTCTTTCTCACCCGCATCAAGCTTGTCACCGTACTCGGTCAAGCTTTTCTTGACACTATGAACGCTGGCATCAGCCTGGTTTTTGGACTGGACGAGCTCGAGTTTTTTCTTGTCGTCGGCAGCGTTGAGTTCAGCATCCTTCACCATTTGCTGAATCTCGGCCTCAGACAAACCGGTGTTGGCTTTGATGGTGATCTTGTTCTCTTTGCCAGTGCCTTTGTCTTTGGCGCCTACGTGCAGAATACCGTTGGCGTCAATGTCAAAGGACACTTCAATTTGAGGTGTGCCACGGGCTGAAGGAGGAATGCCTTCAAGGTTAAACTCACCCAGCATTTTGTTGCCTACGGCAATCTCGCGCTCACCCTGGAATACCTTGATGGTCACAGCCGGCTGGTTGTCATCCGCTGTTGAGAACGTTTGTGCAAACTTGGTCGGAATGGTGGTGTTCTTGGTGATCATCTTGGTCATCACACCGCCCAAGGTTTCGATGCCGAGGCTCAGAGGGGTCACATCCAACAGCAACACGTCTTTACGTTCGCCCGACAAGACTTGGCCTTGAATAGCAGCGCCCACGGCAACCGCTTCATCAGGGTTCACGTCTTTGCGCGGCTCTTTGCCAAACAGCTCTTTAACCTTCTCTTGCACTTTAGGCATGCGGGTCATACCGCCAACCAAAATCACGTCGTTGATGTCAGCGACATTGATGCCGGCATCCTTGATAGCCGTACGGCAAGGCGCAATGGTGCGCTCGATCAACTCTTCGACCAAAGATTCCAACTTGGCGCGAGTCAGTTTGATGCTCAAGTGCTTGGGGCCAGAGGCGTCAGCTGTTACATAGGGCAGATTGATGTCGGTCTGCGCGCTGCTGGAGAGCTCGATTTTGGCTTTTTCAGCGGCTTCTTTCAGGCGCTGCAAGGCCAACACGTCTTTGGACAGGTCAACGCCCTGGTCCTTCTTGAACTCGGCAATGATGAAGTCAATGATGCGTTGGTCGAAATCTTCGCCACCCAAGAAGGTGTCACCGTTGGTGGACAACACTTCAAATTGTTTTTCGCCGTCAACATCGGCAATTTCAATAATGGAGACGTCAAACGTTCCGCCACCCAAGTCAAAAACGGCAATCTTGCGGTCGCCCTTTTCGTTTTTGTCTAAACCGAAAGCCAAAGCGGCAGCGGTAGGCTCATTGATGATGCGTTTAACCTCCAGGCCCGCAATGCGGCCAGCATCTTTGGTGGCTTGACGTTGGGCGTCATTGAAGTAGGCGGGCACCGTGATGACGGCCTCTGTCACTTCTTCACCCAGGTAGTCTTCAGCCGTTTTCTTCATCTTGCGCAACACGTCAGCACTCACTTGCTGAGGCGCCATGCGGTTACCGCGCACTTCAACCCATGCGTCGCCATTGTCAGCAGCGGCAATGGTGTAAGGCATCAGGTCGATGTCTTTTTGAACTTCTTTTTCAGCAAACTTGCGGCCAATCAAACGCTTGACGGCATACAAAGTATTGCGGGGGTTGGTCACGGCCTGGCGCTTGGCCGAGGCACCCACCAACACTTCGCCACTTTCTTGGTACGCGATGATGGACGGTGTGGTGCGCGCGCCTTCAGAGTTTTCAATGACCTTGGGCGTATTGCCTTCCATCACAGCCACGCAGCTGTTGGTGGTACCCAGATCGATGCCGATAATTCTTCCCATGATTTACTCCAGTATTCAGATAATTAAAATTTGGCGATCGTTTGAGGCTTTTCAAGCCTCAAACGGGACTATTTGTTGGCTACTTATTTCGGTGCTGAGACCGTGACCAGTGCGGGGCGTAATACGCGTTCAGCAATGGAGTAACCTTTTTGAAGCACCGTGACCACGGTGTTGGCTTCCAGCTCGGAGGGCACCACACTGATCGCTTGGTGGTAGTGGGGGTCAAACTTGGTCCCGGCGGCTGGGTTGATGGCCACCACCTTGTTGCGCTCCAGCGCTGAAATGAGCTGGCGCAGGGTGGCTTGCGCACCCTCGCGAATTTGTTCGGAGGTGCCGTCTTTGATGATCAAACCGGCTTCCAGGCTGTCAGCCACGGGCAGAAGACTCTCAGCGAAACCTTCGACCGCAAATTTGCGGGCTTTGGAGATTTCTTCTTCGGCTCGGCGGCGCGCGTTATCGGCATCGGCTTTGGCACGAAGGTATTGGTCAGCCAGTTCGGCGCTTTTGGCCTGCAGCTCGGCCAGTTCGGCTTGGGCTTTTAAAAGCAAATCGTGCTCAGTTGTGGCGTGTTGCATAAGGTTTTCATCGGCATTTTGCGGACTAGACTGTGTTTGTTTGGAGGGGGAGGGGTTGTTTTCAGACATTCGGATTAGCCAAATTTCAATTAATACAAAACTGAATTGAGGGCGCGAACCCACATTTCAAGAGCACAAAAAAATGGGCGTCTGCCACGCCCTGCCACCTCAACAGACGCGAAGTTGCGTCTGCAGGGGCTTTTACTTAGCCCGAGAGGCCAATTAATTCAACGTCAAACTTCAAGGTGGCATTCGGTGGAATAACGCCACCTGCACCACGCGCACCATAGCCCAAGGCCGCTGGAATGATCAAGGTGCGCGCACCGCCCACCAACATGCCAGCCACGCCTTCATCCCAGCCGCGAATAACCATGCCGGCGCCCAGAGAGAACACAAACGGGTCGTTGCGGTCTTTGCTGGAGTCAAACTTGGCGCCCTGTACACCATCGTTAAAGAGCCATCCCGTGTAATGAACCGTTACGCTTTGACCTTTTGTGGCCACAGAGCCTGTACCGATGGTGGTGTCTTCATATTGCAAACCAGTTGCGGTTGTTGTGATTGTCATGGTATGTCCTGTATGCTATTTAATTTATAGCTGTTTAAGCCCGTTTGACAAGGCTTGAAGTGAATAATTAATAAAAATTAGCTTCAACCCTTTTCAGCGTGAAGCTAATAATTTTAAAAGCACACCCGAAGGCATGCTTGGTGCAAAAATTTTAAACGGTTTTTTTCACCTGGCCGACCACCCACTTGGTCGCAAAGGCTGACAGGTCGTTCAAGCGCTTGAGCAAGTCTGCGCCAGAAGGCGTGACGATGTAGCCGTTATTGCCGTGGTCAATGAGACCAGCTGCGCGAAGTTCCTTGATACGGGTGTTGAGCGTGTTGGGGGTGATACCGCCTACGCTGTCTTGCAGCAGGCGAAAGGTTTGAGGGTGACCGTCTTTGAGCGCCCAAAGCACCCGAATGGCATAGCGGGACTCCAATAACCCCAGAAGTTGGTTTATAGGTGCTTTGTCTTTGGTACTCATCGGTCTGATCTCCTCATTTCTTGGATTGAAAGACGGGGGCATTGTCTGGAACTCGTCGTGCCCAGACAAGACTTCGACTTAAGTCGATTTCCGTCGCTGCGTGAAACTATAGCGCAAAATTGCTTCCTGCTACAAGTTTCATAGCTGTTAGTTTATCAAAGACGAGTCCAGAACCATGTTTTGCTGAAAAAAAATTGATTTCACGGCTTCAAATAGACTTTTTTCAAAAGCTTTAATAGCGTCTTTCTCTCTGAAGTGCTGAGCGGAAAACCAACCTGGGTACGCAACTCTCGGGCGGCGAGCAGCAAATGCTGTCCTTGGGCCGGGCGCTGGTGCTTAACCCCACCTTGCTGTTGTTGGATGAGCCTTGCGAAGGGCTGGCTCCCATCATCGTGCAAGAGTTGCTGCGCGCCATACGGCGTATCACCCGAGAGGAAGGCTTGTCGGCCATCATCGTGGAGCAGCACCCCAAAGCCATTTTGGCCATCTCGGACTTGGCCGCCGTCCTTGATCGAGGCACCGTGGTTTATTCGGGCACTGCTAGCAGTTTGCAGGACCAACCGGAGCAGCTCGATCAACTATTAGGGGTGGCTCGTGCGCCTTGATTGCTATTGATAAGTGAGCTGCTTAATCAAGGCTGTATTCAAGAAAACGTATTTTTAATGAAAAATAAAATTCAGTCAACCTTGTTGTGAACAAT
>CAIMHL010000327.1 GCA_903840825.1 uncultured beta proteobacterium | reverse complement strand
GTGCCCATGACGCTCATTGGCAAGCCCCAGCTGCCGGCCAACACCTACCGCGATTTTGAAAATTACATCCGTGCCAACGGCGGCGCGCTCAATATTGCCCATGCCGGGCTGGGCTCGGCCTCGCACCTGTGCGGCCTGATGTGGCAGTCGGCGGTTAATGCCAAAGAGGCCATGACCACCATCCCGTTCAACGGCACGGCCCCGGCCATGACCGCCCTGATGGGCGGCCAGGTTGACCTGATGTGCGACCAGACCACCAACACCACCCAGCAAATTGAGGCCGGCCGCGTCAAAGCTTTTGCCGTCACCACGGCCGGTCGCTTGAACAACCACAAGCTGCTCAAGGACTACCCATCACTGCAGGAAATGGGTTTGAAGGGCTTCAACCTGACGGTTTGGCACGGCATGTACGCGCCCAAGGGCACGCCGCCAGCGGTACTCAAGCAACTCAACGAGGCCATGAAGGCCGCCCTGAAAGACCCTGAGTTCCTCAAACGGCAGGAAGCCCTGGGCGCGGTGGTGGTCACCGACAAGCGGGTGGACCCCGAAGGCCACAAGGCTTTTGTAAGCGCCGAGATTGCCAAGCTCAAGCCAGCCATCGAAGCTGCTGGCAAATTTGCGGACTGACGCCATGCAAAACTGTCACAGGGCTCAGAGGTTTAAGGCGCTCGCCCACGCCAGTGCTCTTGCAGTGGCCGGGCTCTGCCTGGCGGCCTCGGCATTGGCTCAGGGGAGCTGGCCGAGCCGGCCGGTGAAGATCGTGGTGCCGTTTGCGCCAGGTGGCACCACCGACATCCTGGCCCGGGCGGTTGCGCCTGAGCTGGCCCGGGCCTTTGGACAATCCTTTGTGGTGGAAAACCGGGCTGGTGCTGCCGGCAATATCGGCGCCGAGCAGGTCGCCAAAGCGCCGGCTGACGGCTACACCCTGTTGATGGGTACGGTTGGCACGCACGGCATCAACAAATCGCTGTACGCCAAGCTGGCCTACGACCCGCAAAAAGACTTTGTCCCCATCACCCTGGTGGCCGGCGTACCCAATGTGATGGTCATGAACACCGAGCGGGCCCGGCAACTTGGCATCAACAGCGTGCCAGACTTCATCAAGTATGCGCGCAGCCATCCCGGCGAGTTCAACATGGCCTCTAGCGGCAGTGGCACCTCCATCCACCTGGCCGGCGAGTTGTTCAAATCGATGACTGGTGTCAGCATGACGCACGTTCCCTACACCGGCTCCGGGCCGGCACTGTTGGGTCTGGTTGCGGGCCAGGTCGATGTCATGTTTGACAACCTGCCCTCCTCCATGGCGCTGATCAAGGGCGGTAAGCTCAAGGCTTTTGCGGTCACCAGTGGCTCGCGCTCGCTGGCTATGCCGGACCTTCCGACCATCGAAGAGGCCGGCCAACTCAAAGGCTTTGAGGCCAGCAGCTGGTTCGGTTTGCTGGCACCGGCCGGCACGCCCGCTGAGGTCGTGAGCCGCCTGCAGCAAGAAACTGCCAAGGCCCTGAACTCCCCCGACATGAAAGAAAAACTGCTGCTCCAGGGCGCGATTCCCAGCG
>CAIMHL010000326.1 GCA_903840825.1 uncultured beta proteobacterium | reverse complement strand
GACGGCGACATCAAGGACGGCAGCTCCAAATGCACCGACGATGTTTACACCGATGCCCTCAAAATGTTTGACAGACTGGCCAAGCCGGTGGTGTATGTGCCCGGCGACAACGAGTGGACTGATTGCCACCGGCTCAACAACGGCGGTTACGACGCGCTGGAGCGTTTGGCCCACGTGCGAAAAGTGATGTTCCCCACCACAGACAGCCTGGGCCAGACCCGCATGCAGGTACAGCGCCAGGGCAAGCCGGGCGAGAAATATGTGGAGAACATGCGCTTCCAGCATGGTGGCGTCCTATTCGTCGGCATCAACATGCCCGGTAGCAACAACAACCTGGTGCTCAACGCCAAAGATTGCACGGCCAAGAGTGCCCGCAAGGCTGCTCAGTGTGATGCCGCCAATGCCGAATACCTGGAGCGGGACTCGGCCAATGTCGAGTGGATGAAGGCAGCTTTTGAGTTGGCGGCCAAGGACAAAGCCGGTGGTTTGGTGCTTGTCGTGCAAGGTGACCCGGGCTTTGACTGGCCCGAAACAGAAGACGCCGACGAAAGCGCGCTGCCAGACTTCCTGGGCTACCGCAACTTCATGACGGCTTTGACCGCGCAGACAGAAAAGTTTGCCGGCCAGGTGCTGTTTGTGCATGGCGACACGCACTTTTTCAAAGTCGACAAGCCGCTCTACAGCCCAACCAAACTGCTGCCCAACTTCACCCGCTTGCAGACCTTTGGCAGCCCGTCGCTGCACTGGGTCCGCGTCACGGTGGATGTGAATTCAGCCAACGTGTTCCAGGTCCAGCCAGTGATCGTGCGCCAGCCCTGAGGCCTTAGGCCGACGCCCTGGCTTCGTTGAACCGAGATTGCTCATGCATGAACAATCTCGGTTAAAAACCGGCTGATCAGCTTTGTCCCGTGACGCGCCAAATCACGTCGCCCACATCATCTGCAATCAGCAAGGATTTTTTATCGGGGCCAATCACCACGCCCACGGGTCTGCCATAAGAAACTTTTTCATCAGGCGCTAAAAATCCACTGAGGATGTCACGTGCGGGGCCGCTGGGGCGACCGTTGCTGAAGGGCACAAAAATCACGCGGTAGCCGCTGAGTTTGCTGCGGTTCCATGAACCATGCTGGCCAATCACCATACCGTCCGGAAAACCGGGCAGGGTGCCTTGGGGCATCCAGCACAAACCCAGCGAGGCGGTATGGCCACCCAAAGCGTAATCAGGGGTGATGGCTTTGGCCACCATCTCTTTGTCCTGGGGCACGCGGTCATCCACGATTTGATCCCAGTAGCAATACGGCCAACCGTAAAAGCCACCGTCTTTGACAGACGTCAGGTAATCTGGCGGGGTTTCGTCTCCTAAGCCGTCGCGTTCATTGACCACCGTCCACAACGCGCCAGTCGTGGGCTCCCAGGCCATGCCGACAGCATTGCGCAAACCCGACGCAAAAATGCGTGTCTGTTGAGTTCGCAAATCAAATTCATGGATGGCGGCGCGTCCTTTTTCTGCCTCCATGCCGTTTTCTGCAATGTTGTTGGATGAACCCACACCGATGTAGAGTTTTTGTTGGTCCACGCTGGGAATAATGCTGCGGGTCCAATGTCCACCCGGTTTGAAGCTGGCCAACTTTTGACCTGATCCTTCAATGCTGAGCGCGTTTTGTTCGTAGGGAAACACCACCAAGCCATTGGTATTGCCCACATAAAAGCGACCATCTACCAAGGCCATACCAAAGGGCTGGTTTAAATCTTTCAAAAAGGTTTGCTGAATATCCGCCACACCATCGGCATTGGTATCGCGCAATATCGTGATGCGATTGGCACTCACGCCCAAGGCGCGTGCACGACGCAAAATGCTTTTCATAGCGAAGTCAAAAATACCTTTGGGCGTTCCGCCAGGATTACAGGCTTCGGCCACCAGCACATCACCATTGGGCAAAACGTCGATCCAACGTGGGTGCAACAGACCAGTGGCATAGGCATTGACGGCCAATCCTGGTGCCACTTCAGGCAGTTGGCCCTTGTCCCAGCCACGGGCAGCCGGCATTTTGAGGGTGGGAATGGCTTGGGGCTTTCCCTTGGGAATACGAGGTTTTTCGCCGAAGGCCTGAGAGTCGGCCTCTCCACTTTGACGACGTATGAAAATTAAAACACTACCAATAATCAGAGCGAACCGAGCAAACACGGCGTACATATCAACATCCTCCAGGGGGCAGCTGCAAACAAATTTTTTAGGTTGCG
>CAIMHL010000325.1 GCA_903840825.1 uncultured beta proteobacterium | reverse complement strand
TTTATCCAAAGGCCGCATCTTTGAAGAAACCCTGCCCTTACTGCGCGCCGCTGGCATTGAGGTTCTGGAAGACCCGGAAAAATCCCGCAAACTGATTCTCACCACCAACCTGCCCGAGGTGCGGGTGCTGGTGGTGCGCGCCACCGATGTACCCACCTATGTGCAATATGGCGGCGCCGATATGGGCATTACCGGCAAAGACACGCTCCTTGAGCACGGCAGCGATGGCTTGTATCAGCCGCTGGATTTGCAAATTGCTAAATGCCGCATCAGCGTAGCGGTCAAGGCTGATTTTGACTACGCCTCGGCCGTCAAACAAGGCTCACGCCTGCGCGTGGCGACTAAATACACGGCGATTGCCCGAGAGTTTTTTGCCACCAAAGGCGTGCACGTCGATTTGATCAAGCTCTACGGCAGCATGGAATTGGCCCCCTTGGTGGGCTTGTCCGATGCGATTGTTGATTTGGTCTCCACCGGCAACACCCTTAAGGCCAACCACCTGATTGAGGTGGAGCACATCATGGAAATCAGTTCGCGCTTGGTGGTCAACCAAGCGGCGCTCAAGCTCAAGCAAGCGCCGATTCGCAGAATCATTGATGCATTCGCATCCGCCGTCGGCCAATAACCTTATTTAAAGTGCTATGATATTTATAGCTAGTCCAACAAGATTATCAACCGCTAGAAGCACATTTGATGCTGATTTTAAAGCACGCCTGCATTGGTCTGCCGAGGCGGACGCCGCCATTGAGCAGCGCGTGGCCGATATTTTGGCTGACGTTAAATTGCGTGGCGATGCTGCGGTGCTCGACTACACCGCCCGTTTTGATGGGCTCACGGTGGCCAGCATGGGCGCTTTGGAGTTAACACAGGCCGAACTCAAAGCCGCGTTTGATGCCATCCCCGCCGCCCAGCGCGACGCCCTGCAAGCCGCCGCACAGCGGGTACGCACCTACCACGAGGCCCAAAAGAAGGCCAGTGGCGAGAGCTGGAGTTACCAAGACGAAGACGGCACGCTCTTGGGCCAAAAAGTGACGCCCTTGGACCGCGTGGGCATTTACGTGCCCGGCGGCAAGGCGGCTTATCCCTCGTCGGTGTTGATGAACGCCATTCCCGCCCATGTGGCCGGAGTCGGTGAAATCATCATGGTCGTGCCCACGCCCAAAGGCGAAAAAAATGCGTTGGTGTTGGCGGCCGCTTATGTGGCGGGCGTGACCCGTGCTTTTACAGTCGGCGGTGCGCAGGCGGTGGCTGCGCTGGCGTACGGGACTGACACGATTCCAGCAGTAGACAAAATCACCGGCCCGGGCAACGCCTATGTGGCGGCCGCCAAGCGGCGGGTGTTCGGTACGGTGGGCATTGATATGATTGCCGGCCCCAGCGAGATTTTGGTGCTGGCCGATGGCAGCACGCCCCCCGACTGGGTGGCGATGGACCTCTTTAGCCAAGCCGAGCACGACGAGTTGGCGCAAAGCATTTTGCTCTGCCCCGATTTGGCCTATATCGAGCAAGTGCAGCAAAGCATTAACCGCATGCTAGGTGAGATGCCTAGAGCCGAGATTATTGCCAAGTCGCTCAATGGGCGCGGTGTGTTGATCCATACCCGCAGCATGGAAGAAGCGTGTGCGATCAGCAACCGCATAGCGCCCGAGCACCTGGAGATCAGCAGCGTCGAGGCGCGGCGCTGGGAGCCGCTGCTCAAGCACGCAGGAGCTATTTTTATGGGCGCCTACACCAGCGAGTCGCTGGGCGACTACTGCGCTGGCCCCAACCATGTGCTGCCCACCAGCGGCACGGCGCGATTCTCCAGCCCGCTGGGCGTGTACGATTTTCAGAAGCGCTCCAGCCTGATTGAGGTCAGTGAAGCCGGTGCGCAAACTCTAGGTCTGATTGCCGCCGAGCTGGCCTACGGCGAAGGTCTGCAGGCCCACGCTCGTGCCGCTGAGTTGCGCCTGGCCCAAGTGCCCCCGATGCGAAAGTAATATGAATTCACCCCAAAAACTGCCCAGCCAAGTGATCCGGCAAGACGTGCAGTCCATGCACGCCTACGCCATTCAAGACTCAAAGGGCATGGTCAAGCTGGACGCGATGGAAAACCCGCACCGCCTGCCGCTTCATTTACAGGAAAAACTCGGCCAGCGCTTGGGCGCCTTGGCGCTCAACCGCTACCCCGACAACCGCGTCAATGATTTGCGCCACGCTTTGGCTGAGTACGCCGGCATGCCCGAAGGCTTCGAGGTGATGCTGGGTAATGGCTCTGACGAGTTGATCAGTCTGCTGGCGCTGGCCTGCGATGTACCGCCCAGTTTGGACAACGGCTTTAAGGTGGCGAGCGTTCTTGCCCCAGTGCCTGGTTTTGTGATGTACGCCATGAGCGCCCAGCTGCAAGGGCTGGCCTTTCACGGCGTGCCACTCACCGCTGATTTTGAGTTGGATGAAGCCGCCATGTTGGCCGCAATTGAAGCGCATCGCCCCTCCATCACCTATTTGGCCTACCCCAACAACCCCACCGCGAATTTGTGGGACGACAGCGTGATCGAGAAAATCATCGAAGCCGTGGGTCAGCAGGGTGGTCTGGTGGTGATGGACGAGGCCTACCAGCCCTTTTCCAGCAAGAGTTACATTGACCGCATCAGCCGTCACAGCCATGTGCTGCTCATGCGCACGTTGAGTAAATTTGGGCTGGCGGGGGTGCGTTTGGGCTACATGATGGGACCCAAAGCCCTGATTGCCGAGGTCGACAAGGTGC
>CAIMHL010000324.1 GCA_903840825.1 uncultured beta proteobacterium | reverse complement strand
TTTTAAGAAATTGAAAATCAAAATCCTATATTTACAGGGCCTACAAGACATCTTTAGAGAGGTTTCACACGACCATATGAATCAAGGACTTAGCGGCGAAAGCTTCTGAGTCCTTTCTTCTTTGCTCGGCTGCAAGGGCGACTGACGACGCTGCCCGCGCCTTACCGTCAGTGGGTGTTTACCTTTCCGCGCTGTTCCAAGAGACACGGGTGGCCCAAATCCTATTTTTTACAGGGCGCATAATCCGAGATTGTCCATTAGCCGAAACTGCATGCGCGACCCAGCCAAGTTTGCCAATGATTTCTAATGGATACCATTAGAAATCCCCAATGAAATCAATGGCTGAGCGCTGCAGAGGCAATGGTATGGCGATCCAAGATACGTTTGATGTGAAGTTCACCACCCGAGAGGTGTCGGCTTGGGGCGGCTTGGCGCTTTTGAAGCGCATGCTCGATGGCCTTGGCTTCAAAGCCGCCATGCAAAGCTGGGATTTGCCACAGCCCGGCTCCAACCGGGGGTATGCACCCGAGCAACTCATCGAGCAAATGATCGTGAGCATCTGGTGTGGGGCCGCGCGCTTTGTGCATGCCGACATCACGCGCCTGGATTGCACGCTGATACGCTTGTTTGGCTGGAGCAAAGCGGCTGGGCACAAAGCCATCGTGCGCTTGTTCCAGCGTTTTGATCAAGCCAGCGCCACGCGCGTGCAAATGAGCAGCTACCAGTGGTTGTTTAGCAAGTTGGGCCTGGGTCCCGTCACACTGGATGTGGACTCCAGCGTGCTGACCCGCTGGGGCTCGCAGATTGAAGGCGGCGCTAAAGGCTACAACCCCAAAAACCGCGGCAGAGCCAGCCACCACCCGCTGTTGGCCTTCTGTGCAGATTGGCGCTTGGTGGCAAACTTCTGGCTGCGCCCGGGCAACACCAGCTCATCGAACAATGTGCTGGCCTTTCTAGAGGCAACGCTGGCGAATTTGGGTGCAACGACAGTGGGCCTGTTTCGCGCCGACAGCGGGTTTTACGACAAGGCCATCGTGGCCTTTCTCAAAGGGTGCAAGATCAACCACATCATCAGCGCGCGTTTGACGCAAGCCTTGCAGCAAGCCATGGTGGATGTATGCCAATGGCAGGACGTGGCCCCAGGCCTGCAAATCTCCGAGCTGCGCTACCAGCCCCATGGCTGGGAGGCGCCACAGCGCCTGGTGGTGATACGCCAGCACATGCAGCGCAAAGCCGGTGGCGTGCCGGGCAAGACGCTGTCGCTGTTTGCCGACGACCCAGACCTACAGGGCTGGCGCTATGGGGCGATGCTGACCGATATGAGCTTGCCCGCCATAGAAGTGTGGAACTTGTACCGAGGGCGCGCCGATTGCGAGAACCGCATCAAAGAACTCAAGGCTGACTTTGGGCTTGACAGCTTTGTGTTGCGTGATTTCTGGGCCACCGAGGCCGCGCTGGGCGTGAGTATGCTGGCCTACAACTTGATGAGTGTCTTTCGCCACACCGTGATGCGCCAGAGGGTCCACCATACACTTGCCACACTGCATCACAAGGTACTGGCCGTTGGCGCGTTCTGGGAGAACCCCAAGGTAAAACCTGACATACCCACGCTGCGCTTGGCGGTGGCGCGCCAACGCCGACATTGGTTCGAGGGCTTGTGGGCCCACGCGGGTGAGCCTGTCTCCCTCAAATCGGCATGAAAATCTCTAATGGACAATC